>JAVRLS010000022.1:0-14931 GCA_031961205.1 Thermoplasmataceae archaeon
GCCATTGTTTCGCTTCACTCATACATTGTCAGATGTCTATATGTCTATATATTATTTAAGGATTTTGATGAGAGAAAGATGCCATTTTTTCGTTGATATTCTGTAATATCAGTAAAATTTATTAGATGCCCTGATTCAATATATTCATGTGGCAACAATACTGAAAACACTTCATGATTTTCCTATTACGGGTGGAATTAAGAGAGTTACAAGTAAGAATTGACGCTCTCGCCTTCCTGTACCTTTGCATTTAATACGAATTTCGCATTGATTCGAATGGCATTTTTCATGTTTCTTTTCCTGTTATTTATTTCACCTTGCATTGCATTATTACCCATATGATCCTGCATTGTCATATCATTGCGCTGTACCCGCAACTGAAACAGAAAATACATATCTTACGCTTCGCTATTCGTAACGATAATTATGCTTTTATCCAGGGGAAAGAAGGTAATGCTTGGAAATGAGGCAATTGCCTATGGTGCAGTTGAGGCGGGCATGGAAGTTGCCGCGGGTTATCCCGGTACACCCTCCACGGAAATAATTGAAACACTGATGAAGATAAAATCCGGAGCCTATGTCGAATGGAGTATAAACGAGAAGGTCGCCTTTGAAACAGCATACGGATCTGCTATGATGGGGGCAAAGGCACTGGCAACAATGAAGCATGTCGGCGTGAATGTCGCTGCTGATCCTCTTTTTTCGTCTTCATATACAGGCGTGAATGGTGCCCTTGTTATCGTATCCGCCGATGACCCATCAATGTGGTCCTCACAGAACGAACAGGACAACCGTTATTACGGAATGCATGCAATGATACCGGTCATCGAGCCATACGATCCACAGAGTGCACATGATCTCATGATTGAGGCCTTTAAGCTGAGTGAAAAGTTCGGGCATCCCTTTATTTTCAGGTCAACAACGAGGATAGGCCACGTCAGATCACAGGTGTCGTATTCAACTTCAAAGACTGTTATATCGCATACGGTGATCAAGGATCCGAAGAGATTTGTCATGGCCCCGGAAACCGCGATCAGGGATCGCGTCAAACAGATCGAAAGATTCGCAAAGATAAGGGAAGGCATCGAGTACCTGAACTCACTTGAGGGTTACGATGGATCGGATGAACTCATCATAGCTTCCGGAATATCCTATGCATACGTTAAGGATGCCATCAATGAAAATAATTTAAAATGCAGGGTTCTGAAGCTTTCCACCCCGTTCCCGGTTCCGGAGCAGATGATGATCATGGCGCTTAAAGGCTGCAAAAGAGTCCTGATCGTTGAAGAGAACGATCCGGTAGTGGAGATGCAGGTAAAGTCACTGATGATCGACAGATCACTGGTACGGGAAATACATGGAAAGGACTACATATCCCAGATAGGGGAGATGACGCTGGAAAAGGTAAGGGATGCATTCGAGAAATTCTTCGGGAAGGAGATGAAGAAGAATGCTGCCATAGAGGAGGTTGATGCCGTCATCAGGCCGCCTGCAATGTGCCCCGGTTGCCCGCACAGGGCCTCGTTTTACGGACTCAAGAAGGGGCTTGCGATGGTTTCCATGCAGAACAGCTTTTTCTCCGGTGATATCGGTTGCTATACACTTGGAATGCTGCCTCCGTACAACGTACAGGACAGCGCAACGAACATGGGATCAAGCATAGGGTTGGCAAATGGCATTTACAGGGCCACAGGTACCGTTCCTGTTGCGATAATCGGTGATTCCACATTCTTCCACAGCGGGCTTGAAGGCGTTGCAGATGCAGTCTATCACGATCTTCCGGTCCTGATCATGGTCCTCGACAACCGGTCCACGGCCATGACAGGGCAGCAGCCCAGTCCGTCTATCGATATAGATATAGAGGCGGTTGCAAGGGCTATGGGAATCAAGTACACGAAGACCTATGATCCATTCGAACTCAAGGAATCGTATGGAATCGTAAAAGATGCCTCACAGTGGATAAAGGACAACTCAAAACCTGCTCTGCTTGTATCGAAAAGATCCTGCGCACTTGAGGTGCTTCCCAAGGTCAAGGGAAAGCTTCCCGTCGCGGTCGTTAACGAAGATAAATGCACAGGATGCACCATATGCTACGATTATTTCACATGCCCTTCGATACTTCCATTAGCAAATAAGAAGGCATTCATAGATGATACGTGCATAGGATGCGGTGCATGCGTTGAGGTATGCCCGTTCAAGGCAATAACGATAGAGGGAGAAAAACCAGAGGGGTGGGATGCAGCATGGCTGGATTAAAGATACTTCTTGCAGGAGTTGGCGGTCAGGGAATCGTTACCATGGGAAAAATGATAGCAAATGCATGCGACAAAGATGGAATAAAGGTCCTGGTATCAGAAACTCACGGGCTTTCCCAGCGTGGCGGAGCTGTTGACGTTCACGTGAAGATAGGCGATTTTTATTCGCCGCTGATAGCTGCCGGGGATGCCGATGTCGTCGTTGCCCTTGAGGCGAACGAGGCGGTGCGGAACAGGGAATATGCCAGCAAAAATACCGTATTCGTAATAAATACAGAGATAGTGAAACCCGATGTTCCTGACGTGATGCCGAAGACCCTTGATGAGATAAAGGATATAATGAAGGATACAAAATACGTAACAGTTGACGGAAAAAAGATAGCTGAAGAAACAGGTAATCCGATAGGAGTGAATGCCGCAATAATAGGATTCATGTCAGGATACGGCATACTGGATATCGTGAAGGAAAAATCGCTCTATGATTCGATGATAAGCGATAAAAACAGGAAGACCTTTGAAATGGGAAAACATGAGGCGAATCAGATCATAAAAAACCGTACTGTACGGTAATATTTCATTTTAAAATCAAATATTTTCTATTTCATGGCCAAGCCTGTTCTTTTTTGTTTCAAGGTAGAATTTATCGTACGGGGTTGGATCGCTGAATATCGGTATTCTCCCTTTGACATTGATACCCTTGTCGATAAGGAATTTTATCTTCTCAGGATTGTTGGTCATCAGCATTATCGATTTTATGCCGAAGTATTCTATTACGTCGTAAGCAAACGAATAGTCCCTTGCGTCCACGGGAAGCCCCAGCTTGAGGTTCGCATCAACGGTATCCGCCCCCTGGTCCTGGAGGCCGTATGCCTTTATCTTGTTGAGAAGCCCTATTCCGCGCCCCTCCTGTCTCAGGTATATCAGCATTCCATAGTCCTGCCTCCCTAGATAGGAAAGGGACTGAAGAAGCTGGTCACGGCAGTCACACCTCAGGGACCCGAAAACATCGCCCGTAAGGCACTCTGAATGTATGCGGACAGGAACATTTTCCCTCCCCTTAACGTTTCCCCTTACAAGAACGGCATGGTCCTTTTCATCGTCGTTTATGAATGTATATATTTCGAAAAGCCCGAACCTTGTTGGAAGCTTTGCCTGTGCATAAAGTTTTATCATTGCTGTCACACAAGATTCGCAGTGAATATAAAAAGTTATTTAAAAATAATTTTAATTTAGAATTAAGTCTTAATCTTATAATATGGATTCTTAAGCGTGGTTTCATTATAAATTATGCTGTCCGAATCGCGTATGAGCTGGTTTATGAAGTCATCGCCCGGATAGTTCTTATTCCTCATTCCTGCCCTGTAAAGCGAAGCGGTCCTGACGATCTGCTCGGGAAGCTTCATTATATCAGCTATATACGACGGCATCATCTTCATGATGAATCTTTCAGCATTTGTCAAGATGTCATTCTTGTAACCGATGGCCCTCACGTTCCTGATCTTATCCGCAAGCCACTTGTATATGTAGAATGAATAGTAACCGTATGCTGATACGATCTGCATGATCGCCGGATTCACCTTTGTTTTCATCACGGGAGTAAGAACATCGTACCTTGACCAGTCGAATGTGAATATCTGCCTGTTTTTCAGGGCATTAAGGAATATCCTTGTTCCCGGAAGCGGAGTATACGTACTGAGCTGTATTGCGTCTATTCCAGCCCTTGCAAGTATCTTTGAGAATTTTATCGTCTTCAGCATGTCCCTGAGCGATTCATAAGGTGCGCCTAGCATCATGCCCCCCAATGTAACGATATTATTCTTTTCCAGGACCTTTACTGCGTTGATGGACGAATCTGTCATTATTCCCTTATGCATCTTCTTAAGCGTTTCCTCGCTTCCCGATTCAATACCTATAAAGGATATGGTCATTCCAGCCTTTGCGGCCTTCTCTATTATATCAGGATTCTTTGCAGTAACATCGGCCCTTATCTGTGTTATGAATTTCAGATCAAGATCTTCCTCAATCATCCTGTCGAAAAGTTCAGACCTCTGCTTTATGTTCGGGTATACGATGAATATGTCATCGGTAAAGAAGACCCACCTGTATCCGTATTTCTTTACCATTCGAAGCTCCTCCATGATCCTGTCATTTGACTTGTTTCTCCACTTGTTTCCCCATGTAGGCGTAACGGAGCAGAAATCACAGGCATAGGGGCACCCCCTGGACGTTTCGATAGTTGCAACGCTATCGTTCCCGAATATCTTGAAGGTGTAGCGGGTCCTGTCAACGAGATCGAACGCTGGAAGCGGGAGCCTGTCAAGGTCCTCGATTAGATTCCTCGGTTTTGTCCTGATATTCGTGTTGCCCTTCCTGAACACTATTCCAGGTATATTTTCAAATGTATTTCCGGCTTCGTAGGCTTCAATGATGTCCCTGAACGTTTCATCCCCCTCTCCGAGAACGATCACATCGAAACCGTTCTCAAGCAGCTGTTCCGGAACAAAGGTTGCCTGGTGGCCGCCTGCCACAATCAGCGGCTGGTACCTGCGCTTTATGTCAAGTGCAAGAACCTGCGAAAAGGCATGTGCCGCAGTCGCATGAAGCGTCATACCTATGATGTCGGGCTTCCACTGGAATATGGCCTGCATTATCTGATCCTCATTCAGGTTATCGGCTTCCATGTCAATAATCCTGACTTCATGGTTGCCGGCGATCCGGGCCTCGGCGGCGAGATCCATCAACCCGAGCGGGGTTGGAAGAAAACCGAATTTCGTCGTGTAACCGCTGCCCGTTGGATTCAAAGGCTTAAGGAGAAGTATCTTCATAATATATTCATGCGAATAAAGTATTTATTCTTTATTTTATTAGTATTACAGAAATTTTAAAGAAAAACCCTTTTTTTGCTCACTGGATATATAAACATAATAAAATTTAAATTTATCATCGTGAGTATCCAATATCGAAAAATATTGTATTTATATGGTTATTTTACATATTTCGGGCTGTTGCCTTCCACATCGAACTCACCGGCGTTTTCAAGCGTTCCCGGCCTGTTTTTCGAGTAGAACCTCGTGACGATGAAGCCGCCAAGAATTATCCACAGCATCGTTACGATAAAGGATGCGAAATAGGCGTCATTTATCGGATCCGGCTTTGTGAGCCATGTTGAAATCACGCTGTCCATCGAGAAGTATATCACGATAAGGGCAATTACCGTCGCCGCTACGGGTGCGACTCCATGTGCAAAGAATTTGAAGTCCCCGATTCTCCGTGTGTACAGTGTGAGCGATGTATTCGCTATCATGTGCACGATTATGATCGAAATTCCTGTCCCGGCCTCAAGTATGAATGCCGCGTCCTCTGGCCCGTAGAGTATACCCATGATCACATCAAGTATGAATGATCCTATTGCCCATGCAAATATGGCAATATACGGCGTCCTGTATTTGGGATGGATTCTCGCTATCTGCCTTGGAAAGACCACCCTGTCACGTGCCGCAGAATACCACCACCTGCTTACAGCCGTAGACTTCGATACACCATTCGTAAGGTAACTGTTCACCGTGAAGATTATCAGCAGGATCACCCCGATGGGTCCGAGATACTTCCCGAAGACTATCAGGCCTGCATCGTTCGTCGTCGCAAATGATGCTATCCTGCTCACGCCCCACCCCACAGTCAGGGCGTACGTTGCGGGTATTATGGCCACTGCGGTCAGTATCATGGCATAAACTATCGATTTTCCAATGTTCTTCTTCGGTTCCGTTATCTCTTCCGATACCGTCGTTACGATACCGCTTCCCGTGAAGTCAAGTATTGAGAACACCGCCCCGAACATTATGGCCGAAAAACCGACACCCGCCTGCTTTGAAATCGTAAATGGTATAAGGGAATTCCCAGGCCCCACACGTATTATGATTATTATGGCGGCTATGAGCAGGAACAGCACCTCGGAAAGGCCGGCCACCGCGTTGTACCTGAGCGATGGCTTGATGCCGAAGTACGTTATTAATACGATGTAAGCCGTGAAGGCACCTGCAAATGCGATCCATATGTACGGTATTGACGATATAACTGGGGAAATCAGGAATATGAAACTCGATAGCCCGAGTATCCCGAATGCCGCACCGGTTATGTCGTAATACATGAAGCTGAAGGCGGTTACGGGCCCCAGCTTTCCGCTTGCCGTGGCCGATGATGCATATGCATAATAACTCCCTGCATTCGACTTGTACTTGCTGAACTGGTATGGTGTAACCATCCAGAGTGCATATATCAGCCATCCAAAGATGACCGAGAGTATCGTGTCGGCGCCAGCTATTGAAAATGATGCAACCAGAAGCAGTGCTATATCCGCAGCCGGGGCTACCTGCCCCATCGACTGGAAAATACCATGCACCAGGCCAACAGCATTTCTCTGCAGTCTATTTCTTCTTCTCATCATTTTTATTACTCCCTGGAAAAATTATCTGTCCTTTCAGAACGGATACCCATTGATCACTATGATCCGGGAATCTGGCCCAATACAACCGGAAACAGAAACATATGCCAATCGTATCCATTTAAACCTGAAGAGATCAGCAGCAGAATCAAATCAATCGTTTCGGATTTGATTTTAATCCGCCTATTACATTATTCTTTTTATCATATAAATATGTTTTCAAAATTTGCTTTTTAATTAAATCTTAATATGATAATCTCATTATATTTTAGCAATTATTTAGATTTTGATACTATTGACAATTCGTAAAAATATGGAAATGATGCTATGGATTTTATTCCATTTACAAATAACATCCAGAATGCCGGTATCGATGGTTATGTCAGACCTTAAAGTTATCATAATAAGACTTTATGAAGCGCCTGTTTCGATTCTGGGCATTCTTTGATCCTGCCACAGGATGCATAAAAGATATTTTTAGTGCCTGCAGTATAGAAAATTTTATTAACTGAAACTATATAAATACTGCATGTATGACGCGGAGATAAGCAGGAGAAACCCGGCCCTTATCGTTTTCCTCATAGATCAGTCCAGATCTATGGTGAGAAAGATCGGTGGGGGTAGTGAATCAAAGGCCAAGGAAGCTGCAGATGCAATAAACAGGCAGATAGGAGAAATAATATTGCGATCAACGAAAAACGATGGCGTGAGGGACTATTTTTACATAAGCGTGATAGGATACGGCGGAGAAAAGGGGAAAGCATCATATCTTCTTGAAAGAGATGTTGTTCCCATATCAGAACTGGCAGACAACCCCCTGAGAACGGAAAAGAGGACAATGAAGATTCCGGATGGCATGGGCGGCCTCAGTGAAGTTGAATTTGAATTCGGAGTATGGTTTGAACCTGTTGCCAACAGCGATACGCCAATGGTGAAGGCGATGAAAATGGCAAAGGATCTCGTGGAAAACTGGAAAAATGAACATGAAAACTCCTATCCTCCGATAGTTATAAACATAACGGATGGACAGTCAACGGATGGCGATCCTTCAAAGCCTGCAAAGGAGATAATTGAAACGCTCATGGCCGACGGAAACCCGATGGTATGGAACTGCCACCTTTCAACGGAAAAGGGCAACCCGCTTTCTTTTCCATCCGGCGAGAATGAGCTTCCAAACGATCTCTATGCAAAGCTTCTTTTCAACATGTCAAGCGAGCTGCCATCCAGGTACATAGACTATGCCGTTGAATCCTTCCCCGAGATAAAGGACGGTGCAAGGGCATACGTATTCAATGCCCAGCTTGAGCAGATGATAGAGTTCATAGATATCGGTACAAGGGGCGCCATGAATTCTGCAGAATCATGATAAAGTGAGTGAATAGTGTGCCGTTCCATCTCAACCTGCACGAATTTCATATCCAGAAAATCGGTAATAAGCCAGATGAATACGAAGATTCATTTTCATACGATATTGCTACCGGCAGGTTTGCAATGGCTGACGGTGCATCGGAATCTGCTTATTCCGCTCTCTGGGCAAGATCGCTGACTTCCGCATACGTTTCCTATTATTCAGGATCCAGCCTGACACCGGTAATAGAGACCGCCAGGAAGCAGTGGCATGACGGTATCAGATGGGACGGCATGAAGTGGTTTGTCAGGAACAAGGTTATGAGGGGATCTTACTCAACTTTTCTCGGCCTTTCATTTTCAGGCGATAACCATTACAGGGCCATAGGTGTCGGTGACACCTGCCTGTTCCATATAAACGGCGGGGAAGTAACATCATTCCCTATTCGGGATCAAAAGGAATTCGGCAATACGCCACTGCTCATATGGAGCGGAAACCCGTTCTCCGGTGAGGTTAAGATTCCTAAATGGGTATACTATGTTGAGGGTGAGATCGAGAAGGGAGACATCCTCATCATGGCCACGGATTCCTACTCCCACTGGTTCATGAAAAATATAGACCGGAATCCCTGGGAAAATATGGTTTCAGATCAGGCTGAAGAGGCACGCTTTATACAGGGCCTCATAGCTAAAAAAGAAATGAAGAATGACGATGTAACCTATGCGGTTATCACTTCAGGCCAGTTATCTTAGCCAGGTCCATCTGGGATTCAGGGCCTTCCGCAATGGCCTTCTTTATTGCAGATGCGATCTTCTGTGTCTTCCCTTTTTTATTTGACAGCTCCCTGAATACTTCGGAGTTCCTGACATCAAGAAAATCCTTCTTCCTGAAAATCAGGGCATCCGGATCGTCACCATTGAATTTCCACAATCCCGGATCGGCAGAAAGGGCATATATGCTGGTATATATCACAAGCGCGGAAAAATTGTCGAGCTTTTCAGAGAAGTTGTTAAGTGTTCTGGCTGGATGCTGGTAGTTTTCGTGGCCGTTCTCGCTCGCCTTCATTCCCCTGAACGCAGGCACGTACATACCGTCATAGTCCACAAAATATATCTTTCCCCCGCTGACAAGTATATTGTCATTTGAAAGATCGCCATGCGCGATTCCGGCCTTTTGCAATTCGATCACGCTCTTCAGGAATTTTCCCGCTATATCCCTGAGTGCCCGCTGATCCTCGATATTCTTCCGGACGTATTCATAAAGCGTATCTCCGGCAATCCATTCCATCCTCAATGCTGGATAGTACTTTTCCGGCTCCTTCATTGTCCTGACTGCATTGTCAATGTATTCAAACGAGGTCAGGCAGCTTACCTTCTTTCTTGAGATGTAATTGCTGATCTCATAATACTTCCTGTGCAGGTTGCTTCCCTTGGTAAAACATTTGAGCGCATAATATTTGCCTTCAATGTCAAGCTTGAATATCAGGCCGTAGTTTCCTGAAGAATAGACATAATTGCCAGGCATCTTTACATTTGGATTCCTGATTATTTTGCTGCCCTTCAGGATCGGATTCAGGGCAAATGAAGCGTTCTGGAAGGCACGTGCATATTCATACTGGTTGGGCCAGCTTTTCACCTCTGTGAACGATGGCTTTACCTCTTCAGTTTTCACTTCGCTATCGCCTTTCGCATCCGCGATCTTTACGACCGGATCCGGCTGCCTGGATCCGTTTTCACGGTATATCCAGATCTGCAGTATCCAGAGGACTATTGCTGCAGCGATCACATAAGCAGATATGTTGTATTTTGAGATGAAATACGCAAATACCGGAAAAGGATAATACAGGAATAGCACTGATGCACCATATCCTGATATAGCGATCAGAACAAGCCCGAAGGCGAGAATCGAAATTCCCAGATAAAAATAGATCTCCCTGTAAAGTTTCATTCCTATAACTTAACGCCGCGCCGATATATTTTACTTTTTATTTTTACCCATTGCCGCCGCGTGATCAAGTACATCGCGGATCACACGATCCGTATTTTGTTTTGCTTCATCTTCACTCTTCCCGTACGATGACACCTCGATTTCAAGCTCCGGATTCCTGACCTCAATGTTCCTCGGATGGCTCTTTATATACACGTTTGGATGTTTTTTCATCAGCATTGAAACAACCGGTGCAAATTCGCTCTCCATTATTCCTTTTACTATAACAGATTCGTCAGAATAATGCACATCCTTTTGCCTGATTCTATCCCTAAGCGATTCCATTATGGCCTGCATCTCCGATGGAACGCCAGGAAGAATTATTACGGTTACGGAACCATTATCATAGTATATGCCGGGCGCTGTTCCCACGGGATTCGGTACCGGTTCTGATCTATCCGGTATCCTTGCCATCTTGATCCTTTCCTCCGTCAGATCGATCCCGTTATACTTTTCCTTTATCATGGAAAGCGCAGCATCATTTATCTGGAGTTTCTGCCCGGTTGCCTTTGCAAAGCCGTCAAGTGTCATGTCATCAAATGTTGGGCCCAGGCCTCCGGAAGACACAACAAGGGATGCATTTTCCATTGCAGTTGAAAACGCCCACACAATTTCATCGATCTCATCCATTACCGTTATGCCCCTCCTGACGCGGTATCCGGAAAGGGTAAGAAAGTTTCCAATGAAAGCCGCATTCGTATTGACCGTTCTCCCCTTGAGTATCTCGTTCCCCACGGTAATAACATATGCATCCTTCATATCATTCACCTATTACGGTTCCGGAAGTTTCCGATCCTCCAATCACATTCTTAAGCTCATCCAGATCGCTTCCGTCTATAACGTATATCCGTATCCTTGATCGCATAGCTATCGTAAGCGACGTTATATCCATGAAAACATTAGGACCGGCTCCCTTTGAATTTGCGCTTGAAAGATTTATTGCCTCGCCGTACCCTATTTTTTTGATCTTCCTTGCATCGGGATTCTTCTTTGGATCATCTGTATAAACACCATCTACGGAGGTTGCATTTATGAGAATATCTGATCCTACCCTTTCCGAAAGAAGGGCCGCAACGGTATCCGTGGTATGCCCGGGCTCTGTGCCGCCCATTACAACAAAACGATGGGAATCCAGAAGGTCGGCTGCCTCGTTCACGGTCTCCGGAATCCGCCTGTTAACGTTCTCCAGAAACGGGATCAACGATAGCGCGTTTATTCTTGTGGCATGGATCCCTATTTCATCAAGAATATTTTCATTAACACCCTTTTCCCTGAGAAGTGAGATGTATGTTCTCGCGAGCTGGCCCCCGCCAACGATGATGCCCGCCTTTTCAACACCAGATTTGGATAGCACTCTGGCAAATTTTTCAAGATAATCAACATCAAGGCTGTTTTTTGAAACTATTGAACCGCCAAGGGATATTACGACCTTTTTCTCTTCAGATCCGATGTTTCTCCTCATTTTATTCATACTGTTATAGTAACGTATCTTAAACTTATTTCCATTCCATTACATATGTACACTGGCAGCCCCTGATGCCAGCATGATATCTTGATCGATCCCCTTATCGGCCTTGAATCTCATTTTAGCGATTAAAATCCTGGATGAAACGGTGTTCTGAACCTTTTTGACTTACCTGCAATTGTGCTATTTGAAAAGTAATGATGATCGGTGCAATAACCGACGGCGATATTGAATAATTTACATTTTATACCCAATTAAGTGGGATCTTTTTTCGGGATAGCTATTGCAGATTCTCGAATCGAGTAAACGCAGAAACTCTAAATGCCGTGGGACGCATCGTTTCCGTCAAAAATGATTCGACGTCCTTTAAACCCCTGTTTTAAAGATAAGTTGCATCTAAAAAAAGTTAAATTATACGATTAACATTAGAGGGATGTGAAAAATATCAATGCATTTGTTTACGGGGTTGATGACATCCTCCGGGAGATTTCAAAGAAAGGGACTGAAAGTGATATCCGTTTCTACAACAGGAAGGACCAGGAAGGCATAGCTGTATTCATTGAGCCTTTCAGGTATCCTGATAAATTATCTTCGCTCACTGATTCAATTTTTCCCACGGATATCTTTATAATCAATGGAAACACCATCGACAGGAATTTTGGCGAAGTCGTCCTTGCCCTGGACATATTCGGAAAAAGGGAGGGGATCATAGTTGCGGGTGAGGAAAAAAGAAAAACCATTGACAGGATCATGAAGGATACAAGCATAAAATACACATACTTCGACGGAAACCCGAATACAATAACTGAAATGATAAATAATTTCGAAATAAAGCGGCCGGATGGAAACCTGCTAATAGTAATAGATCACTTTTTCAAGGTCAAAAGCGTTGGAACCGTTGTTCTGGGCTTCGTCCTATCAGGAACGGTTAAAAAGCACGATGATCTTTTCGTATCTGAACTGAACAGGAAGGTGCAGGTTCGATCCATTCAGATACATGATGTCGATTACGATGAGGCAGGGCCCGGCGTGAGAGTGGGGCTTTCCCTCAAGGGCATTGAAACCGAAGAGCTTTCCAGAGGCATGTTCCTCTCAAATTCTGAATTCAGGTGCACGAACGAAATAAAAGGTGATATCAATATACACCCTCTCATCAGGAACGCCGATACCGGGGGGGAATTGTTTGTTAGCGATATGATGATGTATGAACGCGGAACATACGAAGACGGTGTTCTGCAGGTCAGGCATAAGCTGCCAGTAATAAAAAAGAATATCGTGCTATCAAGCCCCAATTCCTTCCCGAGGGTCATAGGTACAATAAAAACTGATCAGGATTAGCGGTATTTGCTGTAGTCATATATCAGGTTGATGAGCTTTTTCTGGGTGTCGAAGTCAATGACACCTTCGTCATATTTCTTCCCGATAAATTCCTTGGCTTCCTTGATGCCCTTCTTCGATGCCAGTGAATAAACCGTTCCCCTTATCGCACCCCTTACGCTGTCCGGAAGCGATTCAACAGTCTTTCCCAGAAGATAACCGAATTCATCGCTTCTTCTCATATCAAGCTTTTTTTCCCTTTTAACAAAATCTTTTCTATCATAATCATTTCGTTTGTAAAATTGCTGTCTTCTCATATTTCCTTATCTTTATAGTTTAAAATGTTATTTATACTTTTCTAAGCTGCCTATGCCGGAAATCTGGTAACATGGTTCGATCTTCCCTCTCGACTGTTTTTTCCAATAGTCTCTCATTGTATGGGTTATCTGACAGGGTATCATTCTGGATCATTTCTATTCCGGAATCCACAAAATACATCATCCGCTTCCTTGGCATTCCCTGTTTCCCATACTGACATCCTCTCCATCGCAAGCGACTGGAGGTTCCTGCTTTACGGACGGCGCCTTCTTAACCGATACGAAGGTCTTAATCGATCTCCAACCATCCCTTTCGGGTGGCTTATCAGGCTTGAATTCCTGTGTGTCCCACAGTACTTGCATATGAAATCGTTATTTCTAATAAACTTTTAGCACTTCATCCACATCGCAAGCTCAGTGGCTTACGTGTTCAAATGATCTGTAATCTACTCATGATGAAAACGGCCCTATTTATATAATGTGAACAGCCTGTAATCACTGGACCCGTCAAAAATACCGAATCTTATCCCGGAATCGATCCATCCATACGAATAATTCAGTGCTGCGAATGCATTAAGCAGGTCGTTTTTTCCGTAAAAATATATGGCATCCTGGTAGTAGCTTTTTATCATCTCCATGCTATCCTCGGCTGCTTTTCTCAGGAAACTATTTTCCGGGGCTATTATCCTGATTTTTGCAAGCGCTTCCTTTTCGATCTTCATGTATCTTTCCACTCTTCCCCTTATTTCGCTGTCATCATCCGACATTCCAACCATCGCATGAACCCTTTTAAAAATTTAACCTTTTATCCTCTTTATCTTGAATTTCAATCCTTTTTCCGGAATTTCGCATTCATTGCTTTATTCCCCTTCTTGCACAGCGTGTTCGATCATCTGTTCCCCGTAAGCTTAA
This sequence comes from Thermoplasmataceae archaeon, assembly GCA_031961205.1. Classification (GTDB taxonomy): domain Archaea; phylum Thermoplasmatota; class Thermoplasmata; order Thermoplasmatales; family Thermoplasmataceae; genus JAVRLS01. The sequence goes on from JAVRLS010000022.1 coordinate 14,042, forward strand.
AAATCAGCATGATCGGTGAATGTACCATTTTCCGGGCGAGGGCAGTCAATCATCGGCCGCCCCTTTCTCCTCGTAATTGGTGTCTTCATTTTTTTCTATTCTTTTCGATATAAAAGCGCCAACTATGTAAAGAAGCATCATCGGAATAGCCATTATCATCATGCTCACACCGACAACGCCAGGAGAGAATATCAGCCCGAAGAGGAGTGATCCGATAACCGCATACCTCCAGTTGCGCATCCAGAACTGGGATGAAACTATGTGAAGTTTTGTGAGGCTTATCATTATTATGGGCATTTCAAACGACAGGCCGAATGATGCTATATATATAAAGAAGAAAGAGGTGAAGCTTGATATGCCCATGGTATCAGATGCACCAACTGAGGAATTGAAATAGAAAAATATCCTGAAGAGGAGGGGAAATATGTACCAGAAACCAAATCCTGCTCCCAGGGCAAAGAGCAGGGCGGCAGGTATCCCTATGAAACGTATTGTCTCTATTTCACGCTTTTTCAAGCCGGGCGCTATAAACTTTCCAACCTGGTTAACTATATACGGCATGCTGAAGACCAGGGAAAGGAACATCACACTGTAAAGATCGGCGATCATGGAATCTGTAGGTTTTACAGCTATAAGCTCCATATTCTTTGGAAGCACGTGCTTTTCAACAATCGTCAGGAACTGGCCGCCTACATTTGAATACGGGTCCGGATACAGCATTGGAATCCTTTTGCCGAGGATCGCTACAATATCTATCCTGAACGTAAAAAATATAATGAAAAATACAAAAAATACAATAAGAGATCTTACAACACGGATTCTTAGTTCATCGATGTTGTTCTGCAGGAGCGAGATAAAATTATTTTCCATTGTTGATTTTTTCTGTCATT
>JAVRLS010000023.1:0-13789 GCA_031961205.1 Thermoplasmataceae archaeon
CCGTCATCTCAACAACCATCAGTATGACAGAAAGCGGAACCTTTCCTGCTGCACCAAAGAAAGCTATCATGCCGATGATTGCAAATGGAGTAACAACCGGGACAAGGGAAGGATCTACATAATGGAATCCGAGGCCGTATACAACTCCTATCGATGCCCCTATGAATATTCCGGGTGCGTAAACACCACCGCTGCCACCGGAACCAACCGTAAATGAAGTTGCTATTACCTTTACAAATGGTAAAAGAATCAGTACAAGCAGCAGGGGTATTCCAAAGGTCGGTATTTCATTAAAACCCTGGTTCATAAGTATCTGTACCCATCCATATCCGGTGGCCATTATCTCCGGAAAGAAAAGGGCTATAACTCCCGCTACCGCTGCTCCTGCCAGTGGCTTGAAATATTTATTCACCTTCCACTTTTTGAACATTGAAACGGTACCGTAGAATGTTTTCACATAGAATATGGCAAAGAGTCCGGTAACAACGCCAAGAAGGGCATACAGCGGAAGCCTCGCGACCTGAAACCCTGCGTTGTAATATCCGAATATCGGTTCAAACCCGACAAAAGAGGCAAAAATTGAGTAACCTATGGCGTTAGCCACAAGTGACGGGTATATGACCTGTGTCTCAAGATCACGTTTGTAGAGTATTTCAGCACCGAGCATTGTTCCGCCTATCGGTGTTTTGAATATTGTCCCTATACCGGATCCTATACCGACAGCAACGGCTATCCTCCTGTCCGTATCGCTGAGGTGGAGAAAATCTGCTATCATGGATCCCAGGCCGGCCGATATCTGTGCCGTCGGGCCCTCCCTGCCAGCACTTCCCCCGGATCCTATCGTTATAGCCGATGCAATTGTCTTGACGATCGGTATTCTTTTTCTTATCTTTCCCTGGTTATTATGAAATGCCATTATGGCGGCATCCGTCCCGTGACCTTCGGCTTCCGGTGCAAACGTATACACAATCAGGCCGGACAGCAAGCCGCCGAGGGCAACAACAACCGGTATAAGCAGGTAGTAATGAACGCTGAATATATAGGTCAGTGAACCGCCCTCGCCAAGCGGATGTGGTACAACCATCCCCAGTATTTTTGAGAGGAATATGAATTCAAACAGTTTTATTGCATAGTAAAAGGCAAGTGCCCCGAAACCGGATATAACGCCAATAATTGAACCCATTAGAAACCATTTCTCAAAGTAAGGCAAGGCACTGATTCCTTTAAATTTCAAATTATTTTTCACCTTATTCTTCAGATTTATACTTCATATTTTCAATATTTATAAAATATTCTGCCTTCTTTTAAGATTCAAAGGATTTAAATTGATTCATTGTAACTTCGTACAGGTATAATTATATGGGGTGATAATTTATTCCCGATTTTATGCTTTCTTTAATATACATTATATTTATGTATTCAATGATATAGATTACTACCCGCTATAGCGCTTCATAAAACGGGAAAAAAATTTATAATTCTATCTTGCCACTATAAAAGCAATAATGTATCAGTTTTGAAACTCCGGAATCAAATGTTTTACGAATGGAACGGAACTGGTGAATTGCGGTGAGTGCTGATCTCTGGAAAATTATGTATATCAATATAACATCATACAGGCAATGCATGATAATGATACAATGTACTTCAAAAGTATAGCAAGTGGAAGCAAGGGCAATGCGACTCTTTTATGGGACTCGGACACCCTTCTGATATTTGATTTTGGTATTTCGATAAAAAGACTCAATGAAAATCTGGGAATGCTTGGCATTGGAGAAAAAATGGTTTCAACTTTTATAAGTCATGAGCATGCAGATCATTCATCCGGCATAAAGAGCCTTATAAAAAAGATGAATCCGGACATATACACAAGGGCCGCGACTGCAGATGCCCTGAAGATAAAGAGTTATGAGATCCAGGGCGGTGTCACAATCGGAAATTTCGAGGTCATAGACTTTTCAGTTCCCCATGATGCAGCTGATCCCATAGGGTTCTCAGTGATCTGGTATGGAAAAAAGATATCAATAGTCTCTGACCTTGGCACCGTGACTGCAGGAATTATAAAGGAAATCAAGGATTCCGACATACTTTCGTTTGAAGCGAATCATGACATTGAAATGCTGAAGCATGGAGGGTACCCGTACCCGCTGAAGAAGAGGATAATGAGCGATAAAGGGCATCTGTCAAATGAGCAGTCAGCAGAGGCTATAGGGAAAGTTCTGCATGAGGATACGGAAATAATCCTTTCCCATTTAAGCCAGCAAAACAACACGCCTGAGATTGCCTGCTCCTATGTGCAGAGTTACCTTGACAACAGGAATTTACATTACAGAAGCATTGAATGTGCAGATCAGGATAGGGGAAGCTTTATACATTCCATTAAAAAATGATCCGTTATTAGATTTTAAGCCCGGTTCCTGCACTTCGGACAGTGAATAATTATCTATGTTGCAGAACATTCTGAAAAATATAACTGGAATCGTTTTTATGGTAATTGATTCGTAGTAAATAAAAAATGGAAATATGTGATCATTTATCGCATTTTCCAGTTGGACATGCAGGATCGAACGTTGAATCAAGCTTGAGATATTTCTCCGGCATATTTGTTATCAGTTCGATCACTTCCTTTTCCTCGCTTTTTTTTTCCTCCTTAGTACCTGAAGTCAGAACCTGGACTACCTTGCTGTTATCCCTGTAGACCGTTATTCCCTTGCAGTGAAGATCCTTTGCCATCCTGTATGCACGCGCTATATCCTCTCTTGTGGCATCGCTCTTCATGTTTATCGTCTTTGATACTCCGGAATCGCAGTATCTCTGAAAAGTCGCCTGCATAAGCACGTGCCATTCAGGATCTATTTCATGGGCCGTAACGAATATCTTTTTCAGATCCGGATCGAGATCTATGTTTGCAAGATTTCCACTTTCAGCAACCTTCCTCATGAGATCTTCTGAATAAAGGCCTTTTTCTCTCACTTTTGCTTCAAAGAGGGGATTCACTTCCAGAAGTTCCTGTCCATTGAGGACGTGCCTTACAAAAGCTATCGCGAAGAGGGGCTCTATTGATGAAGAGCATCCGGCTATTATGGAAATTGTCCCTGTTGGGGCTATGGTTGTTGTCGTGGAGTTCCTCATTTTTATGCCCTGATTTTCCCATTCTGACCCGTACCACGCAGGGAATACGCCCCTCTCTTCAGCCAGTGCCTGTGATGCTTTGTGCGATTCGTCGTTTATGAAACTCATGACCTTTTCACCGATTTCAAGGGCTTCATAGCTGTTATAAGGAACCCCCAGCTCTATGAGCATGTCAGCAAAGCCCATGACTCCAAGGCCTATCTTCCTGGTACGCCTTGTCATCTTCTTTATCTCTTCGACAGGAAACTTATTCGCATCTATAACATCATCCAGGAACCTTGTTGAAAGCCATACCGTTTCTCTGAGTCGATCATAATCTATCTTGTTATTTTTTATATGCCTTGCCAGGTTTATTGATCCCAGGTTGCATGATTCATAAGGCAAAAGGGGCTGCTCGCCGCATGGATTCGTGGATTCTATATCGCCCACATTTTTGACGGGGTTCTTCCTGTTTATCTCATCCAGGAAGATGAGACCGGGGTCAGCGGTTTTCCATGCCTGATCTATTATGGTATCCCACATATCGCGTGCCTTGGTCCTCTTCATCACCTTTTTTGTCCTTGGATTCAGCAGATCCACATAATCATCATTATCAAGCTTGTCGAAGAAATCGTCCGTTATACCCACAGATATGTTGAAGTTGCTGAGCGTTTTGTTTTCGGAATCTTTGCTGAGTATAAACTCCATTATATCCGGGTGATCATACCTGAGAATTCCCATGTTGGCTCCCCTGCGTTTACCTCCCTGCTTTATCACGTCGGTCGTAACATCGAATATTTTCATAAAAGATACCGGGCCCGAGGCAACGCCCTTTGTTGATCCCACTATATCATCCTTTGGCCTGAGCTTGGAGAACGAGAATCCTGTACCGCCACCGGATTTGTGTATAAGTGCTGTATTTTTAAGTGTTTCAAAGATATCTTCTATGCTGTCAGGAACAGGAAGTACAAAACATGCGGACAGCTGGCCCAGCCTGGTTCCGGCATTCATCAATGTCGGGGAATTTGGGACAAAATCAAGGTTTGCCATAACCTCTTCATATTTCGATATATACTCCGATGCACTTGTTCCCTTTGTCTCCAGAAAATCCATGAACTCCTCAAAAGAACCTTCGATGATCCTGTCCTCTTTCATGTAACTGAATGCCCGTTTGAGGACTTCTATCTGGGAAGGACTCAATTTACCCATATTCTGGGCATGATCCTGCAATTTTCCTGTTTTTTTGAACCGCATGTAATCATAAAATGATTCGATAATTCCAATATGCGAAGCGACTCTTTTAAACATCTGTCTGGGGGTTTCTATTATCTTGCCCTCCTCATCCTTCAGCAAATATCTGGCTTCCAGGACTTTTACTGCATTTATTGTGAGCTTTAAATCATCTTTGACTCCAAAGCTTTCCTTTTCTTCTCTTATTGCCCTCCTCTTTTCGCGGTAGAGAATATAGGCCTTTGCCACATCTGTATACATCCTGCCGTCTGTTCTGGATGTCATAAGAATTTTTTCAACTACATCCTGAATCTGCTCTACGTTCGGCCTGTCCGTTATCTTTTCAATCTCAGCAGTAACATTATCTGCGAGGTCCTCAGCTTCTTTCATAGAACCGTTCTTCACTGACAGCATGGCCTTATAAATTGCCATCGTTATCTTATTTTTGTCGAATTTTACTATAGATCCGTCCCTTTTAACTACCTGCTTAATCATTTATTCACCGAGTGTTCTGTTTTATTCCATAAGACTATTTTTAAATATTGTAACACCAGTCTGGATTAAAAATGCATGCATTAATGTGATCCTATATGTAAATGATATGATCACAAGCTTTTTAAACCGTAAATCAGCGGTTCTTGAAATGATCCCATATTATTAACTGCAGGATTCTGAAAAATATACTACCGGACATCAAGACGGAGACGGGCCTCTGTGTATCTTCATTATGATGCAGAATCTATCTTTTTTATTTTGCCTTTCTTAAAAAAACTTTAATCACTACTTTTTCTAAGGTTTTTTATAAATTATATTACACCAATTAAAATTTTAGTTTTGTATATTATGCCTGAATGTAATGCCCAGCGATCAAAACGCTTATATTCCAATTAGATATATCGTTATTACACGCTTGAAGATGCACCTTTTAACGTTAGCATATTAAAAGGGAAGATGTCGATTTTTAAATGTGAGACTAAATGAGAGATGGCACAATGGATTGTGCTCTGCTAATCTGCCTAGAGGATGGCTTGGTTCGAGCGTCGAGGAAGGACGTGCCAAGCTGCGATATGCCTTGGGGAGGCGCATGGAGCCCTAGATCCAAGGATTTCCGAATGAGACTTCTTACCGTTTAGGTACTCCGAAAGGAGAGAGAACCCGGGGAATTGAAACATCTTAGTACCCGGAGGAAAAGAAATCAATTGAGATACCGTTATTAAAGGCGATCGAAAGCGGTGTAAAGCAAACCGAATAGCCCTTCGTAAGAAGGGAAACATGTGGGGTTTGGTCTTTCTCTAACACTTGAAGGAGAGGGTGAACCTTTTGGAAAGAAGGGCCGTAGTAGGTGATAGCCCTGTAACCAGAATCCCGAGAGTCATAAGGGAAAATAACCAGAGTACCATGCGTCGTTTTTCGCGTGGGAATATGGGTGGCACTAACATCTAACTTTAAATACGTCTCGAGTCCGATAGCGAACTAAGTACCGTGAGGGAACGATGAAAAGTAACCCGGAAGGGTGATGAAAAGAGCCTGAAACTAGGCAGAGATAAACTTATAGGGCAATTAAGAGGTGATGCCGTTAACGACGGCGGATCGTTGTTCTATTATCCGTGTTGAAGAACGGACCAGGGAGTTCTGACGAGTGGCAAGGTTAATCTTTTAAGGAAAAGCCGTAGCGAAAGCAATTACCCGCACAGTAATGGAGGGGTGTCGTAGTAAATGCGTTTAGTCACTCGTGAGAGACCCGAAGCCGGTCGATCTATACCTGAGTAGGTTGAAGCCTAGTGAAAGCTGGGTGGAGGACCGAACCTATTCTGATGTGCAAATCGTTTGGATGACTTGGGTGTAGGGGTTAAAGGCCAATCTAGGCCGGCAATAGCGGGTTCCCCCCGATACTACCCGCAGGTAGACCTTCACAGAGATGCTCGGCGAGGTAGAGCTACCGATCGGTTGGTGAGCAGTCGAAAGGCTGCGCCGACTTGTCAAACTCCGAACTTGCTGAGATCGTAGAAGTGGGGTGCTAGGGGACAGGGATAAGCTCTGTTTCCGTGATGGAAACAATCAAGACGAGGGTTAAGGTCCCTAAGTTCTAGTTAAGTGCACGAAAGAGGTTTGTGGCCATAGACAGTGGGGAGGTAGGCTCAGAAGCAGCCATCCTTTAAAGAGTGCGTAACAGCTCACTCACCGAGGTCACATGCCTCGAAGATGGAAGGGGCTAAAACTAGATACCGAAACCTTCGAGCATCGAAAGATGATCTGGTAGGGGGGCGTGCCATATGGGTGGAAGTTTCTCCGAGAGGAGGGATGGACCGTATGGTATCGCGGATCCTGGTAAAAGTAGCAGACAAGAATCGTGAGAATCGATTCCGCCGAAAGGGCTAAGGGTTCCTTGGCAATGTTCGTCAGCCGAGGGTTAGTCGATCCTAAGGTCATACCCAACTAGATATGATCGAATGGGAAGCCGGTTAATATTCCGGCACACTGGAAGTTTTGCCATATACAAAAAGGTTCAGGATAGATAGAGTACGCTAACCTGCGTATTCGTGCTCATAAATGGATGGAGAGTTGTAATGACGAGAAGTTCGTGAAAGAGTATAAGTCTCCGTTTGGAGATTCTGTTTATTCCCGGATCCCATGAAAATTGTATATGGGTCAGATCCGGTATCGTACCAAGAACCGACACAGGTGCCCCTAGGTGAGAAGCCTAAGGCGTTTGGGAATAATGGACGCGAGGGAACTCGGCAAAATAGCTCCGTATCTTCGGTATAAGGAGTGCCTATTCCGTGATGGAATAGGTCGCAGTGGCAAAGGGACTCCGACTGTTTACCACAAACACAGATCGCTGCTAGTCCGTAAGGATTTGTATAGCGGTTGAAACCTGCCCAGTGCTGGTACCTGAAAAACCTTTTCAAGGGGAAGAAGGGCCAGTAAACGGCGGGGGTAACTATGACCCTCTTAAGGTAGCGTAATACCTAGCCGCTTAATTGGCGGCTTGCATGAAGGTTCAACGTGGGTCCCACTGTCCCCGCGTCCAGCCCCGTGAAATTGATGTACTGGTGCACAATCCAGTCTCTCCCACGTGAAAGCGAAGTCCCCGTGGAGCTTTACTGCAGCCTGTAGCTGTGATGCGATTCCGACTGCGTAGTGTAGGAAGGAGCCGTCGATGCTCCGGTTTTGGCCGGAGTGGAGGCAACAATGAAACACTTCCCTGTTGGAATTGCGTCACTAACCTTGTAAGAGGGACAACTATTGGTGGGCAGTTTGGGTGGGGCGCCACGCCCCTAAAAATCTAACAGGGGCCCCCAATGGTCAGCTCAGGAGGGTCAGAAATCCTCCGTAGAGCGTAAAAGCAAAAGCTGGCTTGACTGTGTTGCAGACAACTAGCAACGCAGATGCGAAAGCAGGGTTTAACGAACCACCCAGTTCCTCCTTAGTGGGGGCGGGTGATAAGAGAGAAGTTACCCCAGGGATAACTGAGTTGTCCTCGGCAAGAGTACACATCGACCCGAGGGTTTGCTACTTCGATGTCGTCTGTTCCTATCCTGGTGCTGCATAAGGTGCCAAGGGTGGGGCTGTTCGCCCATTAAAAGGGATCCTGAGATGGGTTCACTACGTCGCGAGACAGTAGGGTTGCTTCTCCGTGGGAGTGTTCGATGTCTGAAGGGAAGGAGCCTTTAGTACGAGAGGAACAAGGGTTCGTGACCTCTAGTCTACCGGTTGTCTGGTAAGGCAATGCCGGGTAGCCACGTCATACGTGGATAAGAGCTGAAAGCATCTAAGCTCGAAGCCACCCCTGAAAATAGACATCGTCATTAGATCGCTTCTAGAAGAGAAGTTTGATAGGACTGGGATGTAAGAATCGAGCTTCGGCGAGATTTTAAGTCCACAGTTACTAAAGATCGAATGCACAATCCATGCTAAATTCTCATTTAGTCGAAATACAGCGTGTATTTCTTTATTTTTTGTTATTTATAGCGTTAGCTGTAAAGGTTTTTTATTTATTTTCCGTGATAGAATCATATTCTTCCTAATGCGAATTTTGTGTTCGCAGCTTTTCCAGCCGGCCTGAAAAAATGTGGTAACTGTATAATTATAGAGTTGAAAAAAGTAAAAAGATATGATAATTACTGCTTCGTTATTGGCGTTGCCTCAATTTCTTTTACAAGTTTTTCTGTAGCACTGTTGAATATCTCCTTTATCTTTGCGTTTGTTTTAACGGTAGGTATGCCTGCATCGGTATTGTCAACTATCTCAGAAAGAAGAGGTATTTTACCGAGGAATGTTGTGTTATAATCAGTTGCGGCTTTTTCTCCGCCTCCGTTCTTAAAGATGTAGGTTACTTCACCACAGTGGGGACATATAAAGCCGCTCATGTTCTCTATGATTCCGAGTACCGGCAGCTTCAACTGCCTTGCAAAATTGATCGCTTTCTTTGCATCAAGAAGTGCCACATCCTGCGGCGTTACAACTATAAGAACACCGTTTGCGTCCGGGATAAGCTGTGCAATGCTCAGCGCCTCATCGCCGGTTCCTGGCGGCATATCTATGACAACATATTCAGTATCCTTCCATGAAACATCCTCAAGAAACTGCTGGATCGCCTTATGCCTTAGCGAGCCCCTCCATATTACGGGGGTATCCGTTGACGGAAGGAGGAATGCCATTGAAACAACTTTGACCCCGTACTTTGTGTCTATCGGTATTATCCCGTTTTCATCGGCATAAAGTTTAAGATCTTCAACACCAAGGAGTTTTGGATCATCAGGCCCGTTAATGTCAGCATCCACAAGTCCGACCTTAAATCCCCTGTCTGCAAGCGACACGGCAAGGTTTACTGCAACAGTTGATTTTCCGACTCCCCCCTTCCCGCTCATCACCATTATTGTATGTTTGGCCAGGTACTTGGTTGACTTTCCCGGCGGGCCGACGACCGGGGCCGGTGGCGGTGCATTTATCTTTATATTTCCTTTTCCTCTGTCAGTATTCTCATCGCTCATGTTTTCACCATTGTAAAATAATATATATAGTTCATTACGTGAAAAAAATAGATAAATTTAGATATATAATTTTCAGAACAATCCCGTTATTTCCCCATCATCGGTTACGTCAACGTTTTCTGCGGCAGGTCTCTTTGGAAGGCCGGGCATCGTCATTATTTCTCCCAGTATGGGAACCACGAATCCGGATCCGGCGGAAATATTAACGGACTGTACTGTTATCTTGAAACCCTTTGGATCGTTTATCAGTTTTGGATCGTCGCTGAACGAGTACTGTGTCTTTGCCATGCATACGTACGGGTTTCCCATGATTTCGGTTGCCTTCTTTATGTCCATAAGAGCCTTCTTTTCAAAGACGACGGAATCCGCACCATAAATTTTCTTTGCTATCTTCTCAATCTTTGTTTCTATGTCGTCGTTGACATCATATACACGTTTTATATCGTAATCCCTGGTCTGTTCAAGAACTTTGTTTGCCAGGTCTATCCCACCATCAGCACCCTTTGCAAACACTTCCGAAAGCGCCCATTTTACGCCGTTGGAATCGAGAATCTCACCTATCCTCTTTAATTCGCCCGGAGTGTCGTTCGGGAACCGGTTGACCGCAACAACGGGTTCAATTCCATAGTTCCTTATGTTCCTTACGTGGTGCAGAAGATTCATGGATCCTTTTTCCACGGCACCCACGTCCTCTCCATCCTTGCTTGAACCTCCGTGAAGTTTCAGTGCCCTTATGGTTGCAACTATGACAACGGCATTGATTGGCAGATCGCCTATGCGTGATACCATATCAAAGAATTTTTCTGCCCCGAGATCCGAACCGAATCCTGCCTCGGTAATGACATAATCGGAATGGTTCATTGCAATCTTGTCTGCAAGTATGCTTGATGTGCCGTGTGCAATATTTCCGAACGGGCCCGTATGAATGAATGCCGGAACACCGTCTGTGGTCTGTACGATATTCGGCTTGATCGCATCCACTAGCAGCGCTGCCATCGATCCCTCTGCCTTGAGATCGCCAGCGGTTACGGGCTTATTCTTTGTTGTGAATCCAATTACAATTCTGGAAAGGCGTTCCTTCAGGTCAGCATAATTCAGGGATAAGCCGAGGATAGCCATGAGCTCGCTTGCCGGCGTTATGACGAATGAATCGTTGGCAATTGCTCCCGTTTCCCTCGGGCCGACACCGACAATTATGTCCCTGAGCGACCTGTCATTCATGTCGATTGTCCTCGGGAATGTTATCCTCTTCGGATCTATGTTAAGTTCGTTTCCATGGTAGATGTGGTTGTTGATAATTGCAGAAAGCAGGTTGTGGGCTGCCGTTATAGCCGGAAAATCTCCAGTGAACAGGAGGTTGATTTTGTCGCTTGGCTCCACCTTTGATTTTCCGCCACCGGTTGCTCCGCCCTTTATTCCGAAGCATGGCCCTAGTGATGGCTCCCTTATGGCTATAACTACATTCTTTCCCAGTTTCTTGAATGCCTGGCTCAGCCCTATGGTTGTCGTAGTTTTTCCCTCACCGGCCGACGTAGGTGTCATAGCTGTCACGAGAATCAGCTTTCCCTTCTTATTTCCTTTATTCTGCAGGTCTATGGAAACTTTAGCCATGTACTTCCCGTAAAGCTCGTAATCGTTTTCCCCTATTCCCATTTCAGAAATTATTTTCGCTATTTCCTTCATAGATATCCCTCAACGGTTTTTATTGTGGAATTATGAATCTCTTCACAATTCTCGAGAAAGAGCTTTATCTTGATGTTCTGTTCCGCAACGTAGTCCCTGTCCCTGACGCTCTTCAGGTTTATCCTTACGTTATATATGGCAGCCTTCACAGCAGCGTGGGCCAGCAACGCCCCGCTTGCAGTGTCAGTTATTGCGCTCCTGTTTCCGTGTTCCGCCAGGTATTTTGTGATCTTCAGTATATCGTATGCTTTGTACGCAATGGCCCATGGAACATCAATTGCACCTTTCACAGCCTTCTGTATCTCATCTTCCCTTTTTTTCTTTTCCTCATCTGTTCCCTTCGGGAGCTTGTATGCTGCCATGAGGACATTGAAGGCTTCCTCATCCCTTGACATCATTTCCCTGAGATCTTCAGTTATTTTTTTGGCTTCTCCCTCTATCTTTTTTATTTCATCGTAATATGCTTCATATCCCTTCTTTCCTATGGTCAATTCCGAAACCATAGATACGAGTGCTGTCGAAACTATTGACACAAAGGCGCTTGCAGCTCCCCCTCCGGGTGCAGGGGAAGGGCTTGCCAGCCGCTTTATAAAATCATCATAACTTTCCATGCCCTGTAAGCCCCACTAAAAACTTAAATCTGATCATTGGCAATTTTTCCGGTTGCGGCCATTAGAATTTCTAATGCAATATATACCGGCACATTAATCGGAAATGCCTTCATGATCTAAAAATGCGGTTATTATTTTTTAACCGCTTAATCCGCTGATCTCATTTTTCTTTCTATTATATTGCCCTCATCAAAACCGTTCAGCCTGAGATAGAATTTTGCAACATCAATAAGCGCATTTTCCGGTACAAGGCCGACTATTTCGGATTCGACAGGATATGCGCCATACCTTTCCGCCTCAAGCCTCACAAGTTCAAATGCCCTGTATATTGGCGTTTTGCGGTAATTTGTAAGGTTCATGGATATCTGCACCATATTCCTGTCCTTCAGGTAGAACGCCAGGGCCTTCACAAATGTCAGGCCGCCATCCTTTGCCCTCAGGGCGGATGCTATTTTCTTTCCCGTTTCTATATCGCTTATGTTCAGGTTCACGTTATAGGCAACAAGAAAATCCCTGGCCCCTATTATAGTCGCTCCGGCCTTTCCAACGACTGATGGCCCGAAATCCGGCTTCCACCTTTCATCCTGTATGCTCGCTTTAAGCTGCTCATACTGGAAGTTCTTGTTTCTTATGTCCGCAAGGTTCCGGCGATCCTCCCTGGTGGCGGCCTCCTCGTAAAGGTACACCGGTATCCTGAGTTCATCTCCCACCCTTTTTCCAAGATTCCTTGCAATTTCGACGCATTCCTTCATTTTCACGTTTTCGTAAGGTATGAATGGCACTACATCGGAAGCGCCGAACCTGGGATGTTCGCCCCTGTGCTTATCCATGTCTATTAATTCTGAAGCTCTTTTTATGCCACGAAACATGGCTTCGGCAGCATCCTTGCTGTCGCACACAAATGTGACCACGCTTCTGTTGTGATCCGGATCCATCTCAACGTCAAGCATCCTGACAGATTTTACGGAAGATATGGCTTTCATTATCTCATCGACCTTATCCTTATCCCTGCCCTCGCTAAAGTTTGGAACACATTCTACAAGACCCATAGGGGGTTATGCCTTACGGTAAGATTAATCTAACCGGTACGCCGCATGAAGCATATTGCCTGTACCTGTTTCAGTGCCATTTCTGGCCGCCTCCGGGCATTATATCTTTTTTCCATATGGGTATTCTTGTTTTGATCGAATCTATTATGAACCTGCATGCCTCAAACGATTCAGCCCTGTGCCGTGAACACACTGAAACAACAACGCTATCCTCGCCCAGCTTCACGTTTCCGATTCTGTGTATTACTGCGGCATCAAGGATGCCATATCTTTCAACGGCCTCATTGAGGAGCTTCTGGATCTCTGCTATTGCCAGCTCCCTGTATGCTTCATAGAAGAGTGAAGAAACTTCGATATCGTCAGAATGTTTCCTCACCGTCCCCTGGAACGTAAGGATTGATCCGCATTCCTCATTCCTCAATCCCTCTATAAGGCCATGAACATCAATGGGCCCTTCTATGATTTCAACTCTCATAGCCAAACAGTGCAATAATGGATTTAAATTTTAGAATCAGTGGTCAAGGAAAAATGGCTTCAGGTACGAGAAGAATATATCGCTCTTCTGGAACTGTACAGAGTGGCCTCCATCAATCATTTTAAGAACTGATCCCGCGATGAGATCGTGAAAGGATTCTCCTGCAGCCGGATTCACTTTTTCATCTCTCCGCCCCCATATTATCATTGTCGGCTTATTCACCTGCGACAGCCGGTACTTGAGATCGTTCAGGCCGGTTGCACCTATGACGACTATATTCCCGGTTTTTTCCGGATGATCGATGGCAAATTTCAGTGCGATCTCTCCCCCGGCTCCGTCTCCTATCAGGAATGAGTTTCTGAGGCTCAGAACCTTTATAAAATCATATACAAAATGCGATCCTGCATCGCTGCTTCCGGATCTGTATTCATCCGGAAAGTACGGGTAATAGATATCAAAGCCCCATTCAGACATCTTTTCAAATGCGTGTATATTTTTCCATCCCTCCGGGCCATCTGTATCAAGGATTATAACGCTGTTCCTGTTTTTTTCATTTTTCATGCAGAGATAGTGAATGTTTTTTTCAGGCAAACTGACATTATTTTCAGCAATTTCCATGGTTGTCTATATTAAACG
>JAVRLS010000024.1:0-13691 GCA_031961205.1 Thermoplasmataceae archaeon
GCAACTGCGCCTGATGTTATGACACCGGCGGCAGCAATCTTATCCAATGTCCCCGAATCGAGAACAATTGAGAGTGTCTTTGACATAATTATCGATTCGATATGTAGGGAATGTTAATAAATTTTTGTAAATTATTTTGAATTACTATATTTTAAGACTACCTATTGTCGATAAGGTTCATAAATCTACATAAAAAATCAAAATAAAACGTATTTAGATATATTTCTTCCATTTATAGCAACAAACCCTGCATAAATGGATTATATATTTAATATATTATTTTTATATAAAAAAATTTCAATTGAAGATTGATGATGCGTTATAATAGGATTATGTTTAGGTAGTTTGTATTTTACTTAGCAAGGAGATCATAAAACGATCTGTAATGTATCATTATTATACTATCGTGTGGATTTCTGGATACTATCTGCGCAGGCAACCTGCTGTCAGATTTCATTGATTATTGCATAGGAACCGGGAATAACATTTAAAAGTAATAAACAGTCCATTTTTGCCATCTCCGTTCGGCAAAACGTTAAATATACAGAAATTATGATAATTTATGCTAGATCACATTTATGTTATACCGCACGGGGATGAGATAATAGATAATGAGAGGAAAGAGGATATTATAATGCACGACGGGATAGAAAAATATACACATGACGATAAAAGCGATGCCATCGTGATCATCAGCCCGCATGGATTGATCCTGGACAAAAATGTGGGCGTACTTTATACCAGGCATCTTAAATCTTACTACAGGACAAAAACAAAAATCCTAAGAAAAGAATACGAAAACGATATAAAACTGGCAGAATCAATATGCGATTTTGAAAAATGTGAAAGAGTAAGATATACAACTTTATCTGGCAACACTTTCTTTAATCTGGATTTTGGAACTGTTATACCTCTCTCATTTTTCAGGATAAAGAATATCGTTGCCATAGGGCAACCAAGGCTACTTTCCCGGGAAGATGTTAAAAAATTCGCCCAGCACCTGTATGAAGTGATTAATTCAAGCGAAAAAAATGTAAGTGTAATAATAAGTGCCGACCAGGCCCATACGCATTCTCCGGATGGTCCATACGGATTTTCCGATGAGGCGGATATATATGATGAAAAAGTCAGAAAAGCCATAAACAGCGGGGATTTTTCAGAAATAGAAGGCCTGACGGATGATTTCATAGAGAAGGCAAAGCCAGACAGTTTCTATAATATGATAATACTGGACAGCCTGTTAAAAAATTCTGGAAAGCGGTTAAACGTTGAATATTACTACGTCGCAAAATACTTTGGTATGCTATTCGCGCATGAGGTGTGATTTCAATCACGCACCACGCTTAAAGTAGCATTGTTTGCAATAATGAAAATATATTTTATTTTATATCCAGGTACAGTAAGTCATCTTCAGATTTTGGGGCGCTAATCTGACAGTTTCCTTTTCAGTTCCTCAATAAGTGATACGTCCTGCGGCTCTACGTTCCTCATATTTGCAAGGTGGTATGTCACATAATCTCCGTAGTGAACAAGATAGAGCATTCTCACAAAATTACTATTTCCTATCGGGTCTATCATTCTGAATTCAGTGCCGGTTATTTTTCCGGTTATTTCTATGCGTCTGCTTATCCTGCTATCGCTGCTTGAGAATACCATAAAAATAAATTCATCCTTACGGTAAGTGTCCTTCAGGGGCATGGTATCATTATGATTCAATTCGGAGAAGTAATTTGAATATGCGATGATTTTAGAATTTTCATTGAACTGAGTTTTCCATCTATATGCTATATTCCGAAAGGGGGAGCTTCCGTATATGACAGGTATAAGATTCTTTTCGTAGATTTTCATTGCAAGATTTTTCATTTCACCGTTATTCATGTCCATTTCGTCAAGAACGTGGTATGCTTCATCCCTGTCTCCTTTAGACTGTGGAATAAAGGTATTTATAAGCGGCATCAGGAGATACCCAATCGCGGACCTTGGCTGCAGGCCACCAGGGATTATAATTGTATCATAACCCGATTTTGAAAGTGCACCGCCAGATGTTATAGCATGAACATGCGATCCCCTTTTCTTTGCCTCTTCCGCTGCAATCAGAGTCTCCTCAGTGTTCCCGGAATAGCTAACAGCGAAAAATTCAGTTTTATCATCCACAAAATCCGGGATTTTATAGTCATCAACAACAAACACCGGCTCCTTGGTGTAAAGTTCAGAAAAAATTTTGCCTGATATTCCAGAACCACCCATTCCGGCTACAACAATGTTTTTGTGCTGTTCAACTTTAAAAGCTTTATTAAATTTGATCTGGTCTTTTAAAGTTTTCAGTTCCTCATCGAATCTCATACATCTTCATGGCATTTTAATATAAATATTGATTTGAATTTTAAGTAATAATATCGTTATCAGTTTCCTCTTCCTTTCCTTCTTTATTTTCTACAGGCGTATGTGTTTCCTGCACTGATGAATTGCCTGGCGGAAGTATCTTTTCAATTTCATTTCTATTTATTGATAGAATTTCAGATATCTGCTTCACTATTTCTATTCTTCTGGTTTCTCCTGGCGTTATAACAAGATATTTCTGATTTTCCCTGAAAACAGTATAGGGCGCAACCATAGGGATTTCCGTTTTTTCGAATTCAATCAAGCCTATTCCGAGTTTAAGCTCCAGATTTGTGATATAGTTCCTTTTTCCCCTGATTATCCATGATCCCGTCGATACATATTCTCCTGATTCCGGTGTTTTGCTTACCTGGCTTGGATATACCCAGTAAACGGTGCTTGATGCTATGCCAGCCGGCCATGCCCGTGAAAAGGAAGCAGCAAAAATGCCAGCCTCCCTGAGCGTATTATCTCCTGGAAATGGCTTACCCTCTGATTTTATTATTGTACTTGGGGCACCATATATGTCTGCATGTACATACACATCCCCTTCCTTTAAATGCTTTTTTACTATTTTTTCATTGGATTTGACGTCTCTTCCAGCTATAACAAGGTATCCTTCACTTGAAATGAACCAGTGATATGACTCGAACCAGAATATTTTCTTGCGCTGCGCCTCTTTCTTAACTGTATTTCTTATTTTCTCCCTTTCAGCATCCTCAATTGCTTTTACGGCACCCTCTATTTTTCTTTTATATTCCTTCGATTCATTGAAAAATCTGTTGGCATTTTCCCCTGCTGTTATTGTATATGATATCTCAATATCTTCACCGTCTATGTTAATCGTAACCTTTTTATTGGCCTTATCTACGGGTAAACCATCCGGAAATTTTCCGTAATTTATATCTTTAATAATGCCTGATATGTATGGTAAATTAGACATTATCAATGTCCCATAGTTTCGGTATTTTTCGCTAATCTTCTTAAATTCCTCCATACTTCTTTTCTGTGAATTTATCCTTCTCGTTATTGAATCTTCCTTTTCCTCGGATTTCTCGCGATTTTCAAATTGAAAGAGATACCCTGAATTAAGATTTTCAAATTCTCTATCCGGAGTTCCCAGATGTTGCATTAAAACCGGAGACAGGTTTTCATCATTTTTATAATAATATGATTTATTTTTCAGGCTTTCGTCAAGAATTTCCTGAATTTTTGACCTTATTTTTGGGTAATATTCCGTCGCTTCTACGGCCTTTGTATTTTTATTTATTCCTGCCCTGAAAAGTACTTCCTCGGAAACATCCCCGCCGAGGTTAAATCTCGTTGCCATAGTTTGAACTACAGAAGCATTGCTGGATAACATTACCTCTTTTGCCTCTTCCTCACTGTATTCAAGAGGATTGACCATGGATGGTGGTATATAATTTTCTCCCACCTCAAGGCTTCTGTTCTTCCAGCGTCTTTGCTTTATTGCAAATGTTATCTTTTCCTGATCCGTAAGTATAAGATTCCCGTCCCTGAATAACTCGAGTATCATTGACTGCCCGGTATGGAATTCGAATCTTACGACACGATCAAAATTTATTTGTGATATGTTTACTATTTTTCTGTCAGAGACATTTTTTCTAAGTATCATTGCGGTCTGTGAAGCTTTTTCAGGAGTCTCCGCTTCCATAAAACACATTCCCCGTGACAGAGAAATAAAAAGATCCCTTCTTTTGATATCTGAACGGTAAAGCTGGAATAAAAATGAATCAGCCGTTATTTGATAGACCTTCTTTATGTAAGAATTTATGAATAAGTCCCTGTGAGTATTAACAAATGCATAGAAGTCAAGAGAAGACTGCTTGTCTTTCATGATTGAGTTATGCAATACTATTATTTTATCTTATAATGAAATGCGAAAGATTGGCAGTTTAAAGGGCTATCACCATTTTTGATAACGTGAATTATACGTAACAGTGTTTTAACTTCTGTGAGCGAAGGATTTCTTCGGAATGAGATGAGATGCGGCCCTTTTCTTCCGTTTTCAAGGTATGTCCTGTCCGCTGGCCAACAGAACTGAAATTAACCGCATAGTATGTCGTTTTGTTTCCCCGTGAATCTTGATATCAAATTACTTCTTGCGCGCGGTTACAAAATATCTTGTAAGGGCACGATGCTGATATACGGGCACAACGCTTAGTATGTCAAAATACTTTCTAGCCGTTTCTATGTATAGCTTATTTGATATTGCAAATGAAGCATATCTTTTGTTCTTCAATAATTCATTGAATTTTCTGAATGATTTCTCGTAGAAACCGTTAACGTCGTCATCGATATAGGATCCCCTACCATAAGGCATATCAGTTGCAATACCATCAACCTCTTCAGTTTCCAGATTTGATATTTCATCGTTATATATTTTAAAATCAGTAATTTTAAAGAACTTAAGATTCATCTTTGTTCCTATCGTCATGTTCAACGAGATGTCGTTTCCCATGATCCTGATCCCTATCATCGCAGCTTCTATCAGCACTCCACCAGTACCGCAGAATGGATCCAGCAACGTTTCACCCTCCCTGACGTGAGCTGTATTTACAAGGAATCTTGCATATTTTGGATGCATTGAAACTGGTGAAAAATATGGCCTTAACGGAGCCTTCCTTGATTCAAAGCTTTCAGTATCTCTCTTAAAATAGACGATAGAAAGATACCATGCATCTTTATAAATTGCTCTGAGCACAAAGTCAGGGTTTGAGAACGATATTCTGCCTCTGCCGTTGAGAATGCCCCCGATCAGCTTTTCTGTTAGCTCCCTGTTGCTGTATTCTCCCCCAATTCTCAGGTAAAACTTTCCATCGGGAATTTTAGAGTTTTTTAGATCTTCGATATTATCGCACCTGTATATTATTTTTGATATGAAATTTATAAAAGCTGAATTTTTCAGGTGGGAAGGATTGCCCTCGATTATTGCAATATAATCATCCAGATATTCCAGCTCAAAATCTTCATACGTCTCCATAATCGAGTTGATCTCTACTTTTCTTGCTTCGTTAGGTTCTCTGCTGAATTCTATTATGTATCTATCCATTAAATATCATTAAAAACAGTTTTTAGCTTATGTTTATGCGTTATCAGATATAAGGGAGGTATGCTTATTCTTTGCTCATTTCCTTTTCATATCTTTCAAGCTCTTTGCCAAGTTCTGCAGAAAGATCATCATATACTTTCGCAAGGCGCCTGATAGATCTCTTTATTGCCGCCTGAGGTTTGCCGGACTTAACTTTTACGTAAATAACTGGATTGTCTATAACAGGATGCTTTATGTAGTATCTGGAATCCACGACCTGATCATCCACTAAAATTTCCTCTACAAGAGGCCTCAGAAGAGTGTTGTCATAGTTAAGCATCTCAACAGTGATAGAATCTTTTTCCTTTGATACAACGCGTAATTGTGATTCTACTAGTCTTTCCCTTTCCATGCCTCCATATTTTTATTATGTATATATTTGTTGAGTTTGGCTAATTTTGATCTGAGACTACCGGCATTTGAATGAAAACTATATAAAAATGGTTCTCTATATGAGTTTATATCGATTTTCATATCCGAATATCCGCGCACAGACTATTTTATTGCTTCATGGAGATGTTAATATTGTAGTGTATATTCCCGTCATAGTAGTAACAGATAGACCTTTAGCGCGGTTTTAAGGGATCACCCGCTTCTGGGATCGGAGTTCTTTTTCCAGTATTTGCGTTTGCATGGTTCAGGCAAAGCACCTGTATAACGTCTTCTTAATTGATTGCGTGCATAGATTATAGGACAAACGATTAAAAATGCATTTAGATGCGGATGCGGAATTGGCATTTATGAGGATTATATAGGATTTACGGCCATTTCAATACGCTACCATGGTATCCTTCAAATTTATAAAGAAAAAAGGAATCCACCTTAAACAAAATGATAAAAATAATAAACGGCAGAAAAACATCAGAGATATCACAGGTTAACGTCGTGGTTGACATATTCAGATCCACTACAACAGTACCGATCATACTGAAGCAGAATGCCGGATACATAATACCATTTAAGGATGCTATGGATGCGCTTAATTATACCCGATCTCACCCAGGTGTGGTCCTTGTGGGAGAGAAATATGGAATTAAACCGCCATTTTTTGATTATGATAATTCACCATCAGAAATTGCAACCGCGGATTTTTCAGGCAAAGCTGTGGCATTTACATCTACAAATGGAATGTATGTTCTCGACAAGATACGTTACGGGAGAATTTTCCTGGCATCTTTCGTAAACTTCCATTCTACGGTTGATGTCCTTAAAGATTATGACGACATTTCCATAATGCCGTCCAACAGGCCTGTTGGAACGGCGAGCGAGGATAATATATTCGCCAGATTGTTAAAAGATACCCTTGATGGTGCAGACCCTGATATAGATCGCTATTTGAAGGAAATAACCATATCAAACGAAAGGCGAATAGGGAGGATTAGCAAGGAAGACCTTCAGTACTGTGTATCCGTTGATTACGCTAATTTTCCGGTCACCGTGGAAGATGGGAGGATTATCAAATACGCATAATTTCCGATCTTCCAAGGGATGAGTTTCTTTCCTCTGCCAGAATTTCAAGAAGATACTTTGCCCACCTCAGTTTTTTTTGCTTTCTCAGTAAATCGCTACCTTGCTTAAATGAAGGATGATCAAAATCAAAGCCTACCAGGTAGATGTTGCATGTTCCAAGGTAATGTGCTATGAATGCGGATCTGTCTCCATCAGTGAATCCAAAGAAATTCGGGATGTTTATCAGCGGGACATTCTGTGTAGTTCCGATAACTTCGGCATCTAAAAGATGAGTGTATTTCATTATTTTTTCCGTATTGTCTCCATGTGCGTGTATTATCAGTTTTGAACCTTCTTCTTTACTCTTTTCTATAAGGTTTATATCACCGTCAAGGTCTGATACTATATAATCAGGCGGGCCCCTTTGCTTGAAGTATACCTTTATTGCTGAATCTGCCACGATAGTAACTGCAGATTCTGGAATTGCGTCAAGGGCCTGATCAAGCCATGGGGCATTTCCAATTACATAGATGCTTTCAGTCATAAGAGGCTTCAGATAGCCTTTTCCGGTGAAGCGAGAAAGTAAAAAGGATGCCAGTAGATCTGCGTCAGGATTTATATTTAAATCATTGCAGATACCTTTATAAATTAACATCCACTCTTTGAGATTCATTTGTATTCCATTATTGAAGTATGTGCTATATCATCGACGTTTTCATTATAATACCTGTGTATCATCGAGGAAACTATAGCTATTATCAATCCAAGTATCAGGAAGAATATGCTTATCAAAGCGCTTTTAAAACCTATAAAACCGAGGATGTAGCGTATGTAATTGAGCATACCATATATTATAAATGCTATAGATACCGAGAAAATTAACCCATACCATATTTTTAGCATACCGACCTTCTTGCTTACTGCCAGTTCTGTTACTCTTCCAACTTCTCTGACGAATATAGCTCCATAGACCCACCATGTAAAGAGTGAAAGAAAAATAAGAAATGCATCTAGCCCATTTATTCCGGTCCTCACAGAAATTGTATAACTTGATGCTATGCCGACCATGAGCATGAGGCCGGCGATTACATATGTAAGAAATAAAATCCTGGTCTCCTGGGCATATTCATGCAGATCCCTGAAGAATTTTAGCAGTATATTGCCGAGATCAAATCCCCTCTCCAGAAAATAGGCCCCAAGCACAAGTGTGACCAGAGTTATAGCTCCAACAGTAGGATCCACAATTTTTGAGTATCCAACACTTACAGAATAAAGTATAAAACCCAGAGATACAGCACCATAAGTGAGAAATACCAGGCCAAGAGGAATTATAAATTTGTTTACTATTTTTTTATCCTTAAGGGCCTTTACAATATAATAGTAAAGGGATTCAATATTCTGATTGTGCCTGACAAGTATATGCTTAACATATCTTATCTTGACATAAGATACAAGGACTGGAACAATATAATCATCTTCAGCTCCATCTGAGACGAGTATGGCGTCACTGTATGATGATTCGGAGAATATCTCCTTCATCTGGCGGGACAGTTCCTCATCTGATTTTTCACCAACATCATCATCCCCGGTCAGCAATGCTATTTCCACATCTTCCCCACGGGATTTGAGCTGTTCATAATGTTTAAGCGCACCAAATAGGGCATTTGCGTCAGAATCCTCGGGATCAGCAGTAATGAGTTTTATTGCGGCTTCATAACATTCAGAATAACCAACGACTGGCCCTTCTACTCCAGCTTTCTCCCCAAAATCGTTGTCTCTGTCAATGTTGATGATGATCGTTCCCATAAACTACCTCAGGTCATATTTTTACAAATGAGATTCTCTATTTAAATGTATCTCAGCAAAAAACCTATACAAAGGTATAT
This sequence comes from Thermoplasmataceae archaeon, assembly GCA_031961205.1. Classification (GTDB taxonomy): domain Archaea; phylum Thermoplasmatota; class Thermoplasmata; order Thermoplasmatales; family Thermoplasmataceae; genus JAVRLS01. The sequence continues at coordinate 8,827 of JAVRLS010000024.1, forward strand.
ACAAAAGATGATTGTTTTATATACGAATTTACTTAATGTAATTCAGGCTACTTCGTAACGTAATAGCCTGCACTTTTCTGTCTTGCAATTCTCTTTACATAGCCTTTCTTTTGAAGTTCCTGAAGGGCTGCGTTAACAATGGATTTGCCAAGGGCAACAGCTTTCATAATATCATCGGCAGTCTTTAATTTGTCTTCTGTTGTAGCGCCCAGCTTTTTCATTGCATCATAAATTTTTTTTGCATTATCGGTCATTTCATCAGCCATAACATCATCTTCTTTTGATCTTTCTTTGGAATGCCATATCCAACTACAATAACAGCGCATATACCTGAAAGGCATTTTCTAATTGCTATTTTTCAGGTTTTGCAATGTTATTGGCAGATTGACCTTTCCCACTTAAATACATTAATCTCAAAATATTATATTAGCTTTTCTATGGATTCTGGAAATAGGCAAAACAAGCTAAGCCTTAAAATTGCTTACTCTATTAAAACTTACGGTAATATTATAAATATGAAGCATTTAAAATTAATATTGCATGAATACAAAATAAAGGCACTGGAATAAATTGTTACGGTTCTTAAATGATGCCGTTCCTAAAAGCATGTTTTCAATGTTTACTGTAATGCTATGATTAAATTGCCCGATGAACAAAGCAAAATTTTAAAGAAAAACATAAAAATTTTAAGTTGCCTAAGTTATACGGATGCATGGGATTCTCCAACAATGATAAGGATATCTTTATAATTAAGCTTCCGGAAATGATCGATCGGGGAGCGCTTATGTCAAGATACAGCAGGGCTTCAGATCTGGATATAAGAGACGTATATCATAATGAATTTGAAGGGAGGCGGGATAAGGCTTCTGATTTTTATAAGCGTGTCTTCCTTGATTACGGGGATGAATCCATAGCTGAATTGACAACTGAACAGGTCGGAATACAGAACGTATCAAACATTGCCTCCAAGGCCATTGAAGAATTGAGAGTAGGACTCTCTTATCTTGAAAAATCAACAAGATATGTGAGATACGATAAAAAAATTAACGGCAGGTATCTTTACCTTGATTCTGGTAAGGCAGGCATAACTGGACCTCTTGCGGATGATTATGATCGCTTTTGCGGCGATCTTTTTGGATTTTATTCCGAATCCTATGATGAAATTAAAAAAGCTATTGAGGCCACGTATCCTATTGACAATTTTTATTTCGAAACGGAAAATGGCAGTAAACCTTATTCCGAACTTGAAGACGATGATCGCAAAATAGCTATAAAATCTTATAATAATTCCACGAGATCCCGGGCCCTGGACGAATTGAGACTCGTATTGCCGGCTTCAACACTTACAAATATCGGGATAAGCGGCAATGGCAGGTCGTTCATACACCTGGTGCAGAAACTTTATGAATATGATCTGCCGGAAACAAGGAAAATAGCGGAAGACCTCTATGAGGAGTTGAAACCTGAACTTCCAGAGCTTATAGATGAATCGTTATCATCCAGAGGAAAAGAATTGATGGGATATAAGAAGAGCATTATGCAATTTGAGAATTATGAAACCCGTGAAAAGCCAGTGGAAGACGTTTCCATTTTATGGTATGAAAATGAAGCAATATCATTAGACAGGGTAATATCGTTGATTCTGTACCCATTTAAAAATGGTGCGAACGATGTAATGAAAGAAGTTGAATCAATGAGCGAATCTGAAAAAATAGGAATAATAGACAGAATTGCAGCCATGAGAAAGAACAGAAGGATGAAACTATGGAGACCCTTTGAGAGCGTTTCTTACACGATGGAAATAAATACAAACTATGGAGCCTTCAGAGATATGCAGAGACACCGTTTTCTCAGTATAATAAGAAAACCGCTTACCGCGAATTATGGGTACGACATCCCGGAATTTATATCAAGATCAGATCGCCTGAACGCCAGATATCGTATGCTTATGGATGATGCAAAAAATATATACGAAAATATCCGCAAAAATTATGGGATACATATCGCGCAATATGTGGTGCCTCTGGCCTTCAGGTATCCTGTGACTGTTACATCAAACCTGTCGGAAATTTCCTATTTTGTGGAACTTAGAAGCACGCCACAGGCCCATCAGGATATGAGAATGGTGGCGATAAAGACATATGAAGAGATCAGGAAGATAAATCCCGTACTTTCTAAACTGATAAAATTTGTTGATACAGGGGATTATCCGCTTGGGAGGCTTTCCACGGAGATGCATAAAGAAGTGAAGAGAAAGAATATCAGGTGATGATTTCCCGAATTAAAATCATATTCTTAATATTTTTGTTATGGCAATTTGAAATGACAGATAAGCGTAATGGTTAATTATGCCGTTTGCAATTACGTTGTGGTGTCGGGGTAGCCTAGCCCGGTAAGGCGATAGACTCGAGATCTATTGCTCTCGTAGCTCGGGAGTTCAAATCTCCCCCCCGACGTATAATGCTTTAATTCGATAATTTTGGTAAAAAGATTTTTATTGATGTTGCACTTAGATAGGTATGAAGATAACTATATCTCATATAAAAGCGGACATAGGAAGTCTGCCCGGTCACAGCACAGTAGACGATAAGGTGATGGCAGCAATAGAAAAATATATAAAGGAAAATTATAAAGGAAAAATTTCTGATTACAAGATGTCGCATGTGGGAGACGACGCACAGATTACCATGGTACATACTGGTGGCATAAATAATAAAGAAGTTCACGAGCTCGCATGGAACGCTTTTAAAGCAGGAACAGAGGTCGCAAAGGAAATAGGGCTTTATGGGGCAGGACAGGATTTGCTGAAGGATTCTTTTTCCGGTAACCTGAAAGGTATGGGGCCGGGTGTAGCCGAGATGGAAATAAATGAGAGACCTTCTGAGCCATTTATTGTTTATATGATGGATAAAACCGAGCCTGGAGCTTTTAACCTGCCAATATACAAAATGTTTGCAGATCCATTCAACACACCGGGTCTTGTCATAGATGGAGGAATGCATGATGGATTTCGTTTTGAGGTGTGGGATGTCATTAATCACAAAAACATAATGTTTGACACCCCTTCCGAAATATACGATATGCTTGCTCTTATAGGATCAAAGAGCAGATATGTGATTAAAAGAGTTTACACCAAACCCGAAAATAAAAAACTTTCCGATGAAAATGTTGCAGTTATTTCCACAGACAAATTATCCTTGATAGCCGGTAAATATGTGGGAAAAGATGATCCTGCAGCTGTCGTTAGAATACAGTCAGGACTTCCTGCGGCTGGAGAGTCACTTGAGGCCTTTTCGTTCCCGTACCTTGTATCCGGATGGATGCGGGGTTCTTTCAACGGACCTCTTATGCCGGTATCAATGAAGGATTCAAAAATGACCAGATTTGATGGCCCTCCGAGGGTTGTGGCTCTTGGCTTTGTAGAGAAAAATGGCAGGCTTGAAGGACCGGTAGACATGTTTGATGATCCCGCTTTTGACTATGCAAGGCGTATTGCCGTGGAAATGACGGACCATATCAGGAGAATGGGGCCATTTGAGCCGCATCGCCTGCCGGATCAGGACATGGAATACACAACTTTACCTGCAGTGATAGAAAAATTAAAAGGCAGATTCAAAGATATGGAAAAATAATTTTCCGTTATCCATTTTTGACGCTGACTTTTAAAATTTGGTTATTTTATTTTTTGAATGATTTCAAGATTTTTTTAGTGTTTTCAAAAAATCTGTTACGTCCTTTCTTCCAAACAGTTTTGCGATGTAGATCGCATCGTATCCCTCATTGTTTCTGATAAAAGGATCTCCCCCGTTGCCGGCCAGTATTTTTACAATTTCAAGATGGCCAAATCCTGACGCCATTAATATAGATGTTTCGCCGCCCTTATTTTTAAGGTTTATATCTGCGCCCCCCTTTAAAAGAGTTTCAACAGATTCCCTGTATCCAAAGGAGGAAGCCCAAATCAATGCGGAATTTCCCTCATTGTCCCTTGCGTTTACATCGGCTTTTCCGTCTATAAGCTCGTTTATAACATTCACGTTGTTGTTTCTTGCAGCCCATATAATTGCCGTATTTCCATCTATATCCCTATCTTCGGTATTTGCGCCAGACTCAAGCAGTATTTTGCATTCTTCTTCCTGGCCCAGCAGTGCAGAATATATCAGTGGTGTCATATAGTACTGGTTTTTCTTAATTATTGCATCCTTGTCATTCAGTTCATTTTTTATCTTGTCAACGTTTCCTTCCTTTAATAACAAAAAAATTTCAGGATATAGATCTTTATCACTTGTTGGAGTTTCAACCATCATTTGTATCAGAGTTGTAGCCAATGGGTATGTATTAATCTTGCGTATTTTTAATCATTATGATTAACGCTACTGAAATAAATTTTGGTTTCTCTTACCAGAAATTCGACCATAAGGTTGGACAGAGGCGAAAATTTGTGAAAAATTTAAGTCAATAGATCATTTTTTAGAATATTTTTTTAAAAAAAACATATAATAGTATTATTCAAATAAAACCTTAGAAAAATCAGGTTTAGAAAAGTATAAATAGACTTTTGCTATACTTTGATTTGCACATAACAGGTATGGTAATACACCAACTAATAAGCGAAAGAGATGATCGACAATATTGTGTGCATGATTCTCTTGATCCAAGGTTGGGAAATATGTGGTAGCGAGATTAATGCTCGCTTCTGAAAGGTAGATGTCAACTGCTAATTCTATAAGAAGTGCCTAAAATAAAAGTGTGTTTATTAACTCCGGTCGATCCTGCCGGCGGTCACTGCTATCAGGTTTCGACTAAGCCATGCAAGTCAAGGGGCCGAAAGGTACCGGCGAACAGCTCAGTAACACGTGGATAATTTA
>JAVRLS010000025.1:0-13501 GCA_031961205.1 Thermoplasmataceae archaeon
ATGCCCATACTCCAAGCGTGCCCTTTGCCGGATGGGTGAATATAAGAATCATAACCACCAGGAAATTCCAGACCTCAAAGCCCCAAAGGGGGACTGAGACCCACTCAACTGATGATAAGCTTATCATAATATGATCAATCGACCCAAAACCAGCCAGTGAGAAGAGGTTTATGATAATGAGGCTCGATACTCCCACGGGAAGCATTGTTGTTGGAAGGGTTTCATTGGCCTTTGTTGAAACGTGTCCTGCCAGTGCCAGGGATCCGATGAATATGAACAGGAAGAAGAAAATTCCAAGCCCTACCAGAACAAGGAAATACATTGTCTGGGCTTCCAGCCCCCCATAAAACTTAGCCAGGGGAACTGCCAGAAAAACACTGGTACCAATTGCAATTGGAGGTATAACGATGGCGAAGTTTATTTGCCGTGGATTAATCTCCTTTGTGTACAGCTTATACCCCAGGATAACCCCAAGCGAAAGCGCCAGTATGTAGTTTGCATAATAGTTGACAGAAGAGAGATATGCAGTGGTTGGTGATATGCCAAAGAAGTATATGAGCTGATAGTTCCCCAAGAATCCTATAATTGGAATAAGTGCGGTGAAGCTAAATCTTGTAAGGTTGTTCCAGTGTGAGAACGCCCTGTCATTCACGGCAAATACCCTGTATATCCAGAGGCCAAATATAAAGAGAAATATTGATATTCCCATGAGTGAAAAAGCTTCTGCAACATACCTGAAGGCCACGCTTCCCGATTCATCAAATGCAAGAATGTACACCTGTGCAAGTGCAAGAGTCGAAATTGCAATTCCAAACCACTCGGACCCAAATATGCTCAGAGTGCTTTTCCTCATGAAACCAAGATAGTAGACGCATATTTAAGCGCTCTTTGACGATCTATTTGATCGTATATTTCCACATATGCCGGGTTTTTTGATATGCTGGCATCCTCTCCATCGCAAGCGATTTGGGTTCCTTCTTCACCGATCCGAATCTTATCACATCTTCCACGATCTCTTTCGGGTGGCTTATAAGGCTTGAATTCCCGTGTGCCCCACAGTACTTGATATGGGTATCGTTTTTTCTGACAACCTTTTGCACTCCATCAATATCGCAAGCTCAGTGGCTCACGTGTTCAAATGATCTGTAAATAATGAATGGATCGCATCCTGGTCAGCAAGTCTAAATCAGAGAGATCGGTTCGGTTTTGAATTCTATTTTTAGAAGGACTGTATTAATATATTAAATTCATTATATTAAATTGATTAACCTATGCATATAATCTGGCTATTAACTATTGCAATTCAATGCAGATCTTCAGATCACCGATGGCCTGCGTCCGGCCTTTCATCATACAATTTTGGAAAGGTATAATAATACGGATAAAAAGAACGGCACCGTGAGGTTGTCGTCAAATGGATATGTGGATACACCCTCAACAAAGGATGCTATTGCAGCGTAGAAGATGCCCATGTATCCCAGCAGCAATACAGAGAATACCGCAGAGACTGTGAAAAGCGCGGCTGTGCCGGCAACGCTCTTCTTTCTATTGAAGATGAGTTTAGGGCTTTTTACACTTGTCCCGACAATGGTGGCCACAGAATCTCCGACGGAGATCACAAAAACTATCACCATCAGGAAGTAGATATTTTCATGAAAGCTGTATGCCATAAGTATACCGGATGCAAACCACATTGCACCTATTCCAAGCTTTGTGTTTTTTCTCTCCATACTGTACAGGAACCTCCCGAGGGCAAGATCAGGGCGAAGGGAGAAAAAGTTCCCTATAAAATAGAGAAGGAGGGAGCTTACCGTTATCATTACCCTGGAAATGTCAGCTCCAAAATAGTAGATCAGGAAGATTACAATCAGCCCTGCAGCTATCTGGATGTAATCTCTTTTCCTTTCGACTTTCTTGTCGAATCCACGGCTGGCATCATTCTGCTTCACGTACAGCTTTTCCCTGGCATCGGTTAGCATAACCACAGCCATGGCAAGGGATATCGATATATCCGCCGCACGCCATGTTATGTAGGGAAACCTGAAAATGAACATATATGCTACGCACAGGAAGAGAAACACGAATGGAAAATAGAATTTCCTGGAATAAAGGTAGGTGCCGGAAACAAGTGTAAAAATGTATAAAGGAAATACGAGCGGAAAACCTGTAAAGATATAAATAAGAACCATGAATGGAATGGATATGAGATACTTGTTCCTGAAATCTCTGAAATCAAGTTTCAAAGAGACAATTACGACAATAAGTGAAACCAGGATCGATAATACCAGATTAAACACGGCTTACTGCCTCTCCTGAAACCGGGAATGAAACACATACAGTAAGAATCATGAATTTTCCGGAATTTTCAGGCGTTCCTTTTTCGTTTCGATAACTTTCACGGCCGGAATTTTCGCCCTGCTTAACCATACCACGATCAATGCCGCTCATGACATTACCCTTTTATAATGGTGCCTGAACACCATTTTTCTTAAAAATGCCAAGTCTAAATATGGCATATAGTCGAATTATAAACATTCAGATATTTAAAAAGTTATCCTACGGCAGTTCACGTGCATCCACGGATTATCGATATCATCCGGGGCAGTGCCTCCATACGTATGGCAAAAAAGGATGCGGTACAGCAAATATTATGCTTTTTCATTATTTCGCTCACTTCCGGCAACAATAAAGAACCGCATTCATGAGAATACAGCCTTCAAGTGGAACCAGTGATGATTTCAGATCTTTTCGATCACAGGATCAAGTCCGTTCCATTTGATCCTGTAACCTATCTCCTTCAGTATCCTTTCCGGCCTGAGCATGTTTTCCTCCAGATAATTGATAATCGCCGAAGAATCCGGGTAGAGTCCATCAACGTCTTTCCTGATGACGTCCATGTCTGCGGATGAAAGTTCGTACGTGGGCCTGGCTTTGCCGGTGGAAGATCCGAATCTCTTCATAGCTGCGTTTTTCACCATGTCCCAGTTGATCATGTTCTTGAAAACCAGTTCGTCCTTTAGCTTGAAATCGCCCAGATAAACCGACATCCATTTAATTCCACCGGCATTTATCATGGCATCCCTTTCAGCAATCTTCCCGGGATCGCCGTACCGGACAACATCTACATATACCTTCTCACCGTTTATTTGGATGATCTTTGAAGGGAAAAACATGCGATGATTCACATAGACCGGATCCGGGAATTTTGATTCCCCGTCTTCTTTTGCCTCCGGAAGATAATAGGAGATGGAATCGTCCAGCATCATTTTGTAGTTTTTCTCCTTTAACTTTATGTCGGCTTCCATTTTCCAGCCGGCAAAGTTGATTATGGTCCTTGAAAGTCTCGAAATGTCAGATCCATACCTGTCCATATTCTTGAAGATCGAATCCGGCCCGTCAATGCTTATGCTCTTTACCGGCGATTCATAGGCCTCGAATACCAGGCCCAGCCTCTTTACGGCAGACACAAGCCTGTACCAGTCCCCCTCTATTGATACCGTTATCTTTGTTGACTTCACGAGAAGCGTTTCGAGCTCCTGTGCATTGAATTCCCTTGTTATGGAAAGTGGATCTTTCATACTTATCTCCTTGAGTATCATGTTTTCTTCCATATCGGAATACATGGAATTTTCTATATCCTGAACCGATGTGCCAAAGTTCTCCGCAGCCTTCTGAAGTGCCTCATTCCTGTCCTCATACGTTATAGCCGGGCCGTATCCGAAGAGAAAATCCCTGACCTCCCCGGACGGCAAGGTCCCGTTTATCTCAAACAGGGAATTCCGCTCAACAACGAGGGCAATTGCCCTGATTATTTTCGGATTGTTTCCATTGTATTCAAGGTCCCTCACTTTCTTCTCTATTTCCATTTTCGATAAGCCAGTGCTCTGTTCGTAAAGATCAAGGACACTTGATACATAATCCGTATTCTCCGGGCTCAGGAATAATGGCCGGATAAGGCCGTTATTGTATTTCTTGGCTATCAGAAGTTCCGTCGGGAACACCTTTTCTCCTCCTCCTTGAAGTTGAGTATTCTGAAGTTTCCTTTGACACTATTTCGTAAAGCGTGGCATTTTTCTCGTCCCCGGGCCTGAGTATCCTCCCGAGCCTCTGCCTGAACTGCCTTACGCTTCCGGATCCGCTCAGTATTATCGCTATTGAAGCGTCCGGGACATCAACACCCTCATCAAGAACCCTGGATGCGGCCAGGATCCTTACGCTTCCGTTTTTAAACATCTCAAGATATTTCTTTCTCTCCTTTTGTCCGGTCAGGTACGTTATGGCCGGGACAAAAAATTCCCTTGAAATCATGTATGTTGTTTCCGTGTCCTCTGAAAATATTATAGCCTTTTCACCCTTATGCTCTCTCAATAAATACCGGACAGTCTCAACCTTTCCGCGTGCATTGAAAGCTATCTGCCTGGATCTGCGCCACGCCACAAGCGCTTCCCTTCCTTCAGGATTCCACGAGCTTCTTATGAATTTTTCAAAATCCCACGGGCCCCTTATGGTCATTCTGTGCTTTCTCAGGTAGTTCACAAAAATACTGTGAAGCCTTATGTATTCATCCTCCTCCTCTTCGGTAAGTTCAACCGGAATCCTGACGATCCTGTAATTGGATATAAATTCTCCAAGCTCTTCATAGCCCATCTCGAATATTTTTCCTCCCATTATATATTCAAGATCCTTCTCAAGCCCATCCGTCCTTTCATATGTGGCGGTCAACCCCATCCTGTAAGGTGATGCAAATATTTCTGCTATAGCCTTCATCCTGTCTGAGGCCAGATGATGAACTTCATCTGCGATTATGAACTGGAACCTGTTTCCATATTTTTCAGCCATAAGGTATGCAGAATCGTAGGTTGAAACAGTAATTTCCCTTTCTTCACGTTCTCCACCGCCTATCTGGCCTATCTCCACGTTAAATATCCGGTTAAGGTTCTTTCTCCACTGATCAACAAGATCAAGTGTCGGAACCATTATGAGGGATGATACTCCAAGTTTCTGTATTGCCGCTATGCCGATATGGGATTTCCCGGCCGCCGTTGGAAGCACTATTGTCCCCTGGTACCCGCTTTCTTCCCATTTTTTCAGTGCAGAGACCTGGTAGGGCCTGAGTTTGACATCAAACTTGAAGTCGTACCTGGCATTCTCAAAAACATGGTCCCTGAATTCAATTCCACTTGAAATAAGGTATTCCCTTATTTTCCTGTAGTTCATTCCAAGCGATCGGTAAACGCCAACCCGGTTGTCGTACTCGGTTATTCCCGGAATCAGGTTTCTGTCAGAATTTTTTATGATTATGGATCCTCCGGAATAACTGAGATCTATCATAATCCCTTATGCACTGAAAAATTATAAATGTATCCTGTTTCAGTTTATAGAAACATTCAGGGTTATGCAACTGCGATTCTTAATTCTGTAACTGTATCGTTAATTGCGCGCCGGCTAACCGCAGCTTAATATCATTCCGGCTGCACGATTTATGAATTCTTATCCAGGAGTTTTTTCAGCGATCCGATACTCGCGTTAAAAGCAATATAAACGAAAAGCCATTGGAACTATAATTTTCAAATTTAAAGGCATGTATTTAAGATCGAAAAGATTCTGGAAATAGAAGTAAATGGGCGATTGAATGCCGTATAGAGTAAATAAGCATCCAGGGGACGTGAAATGAATAATTTATATGCCGCAAAAAGCAGGGCAATGACCAGGTTTCTCAGGTCCGTAGCACGGGATCAGGTTTTCAGGAGAAATGCAGAGGATAAAATTACAAGGACAATTGATGAAATAGATAGCGGACGGAAATTCAGCGGCCGGAACCTCCTTGATCCGGTGTACACAATAGCCAGGGCAAGGGTCAGCATAAGGAAGAAGTATTCCAGATGGAACGAACTGTACATGGATGATTTTTCGGCATCATATTCAACACCTGAACTTATCGGGAAATACAGGGCAGAAAGGATAGACCGCGAGGTGCTGGATACCGGTTCCGGTGCAGGGATGCAGGCCATCATGTTCGGCCTCAGGAAGAGAAGCACAGGCATTGAGATAGATCAATCCAGATTCCTGATGTCGCAGCTGAATGCTGAAGCCTACGGTTCTGATGTCGAATTCAGGAATATCGATGTTTACGATTTCAGTGAAAAATATGACGGGACGGTATTCTCGGACCCACTCAGGTATCGTTTCGGAGGATCAGAATCCCTGGTTCCGTCGCCATATGATCTCCTTAAAAGGTTTCCACGGAGTGATTTTGCATTTGATCTGCCTCCGAAGATGGATACGAACAGGATAAACATAGAGGGAGAACGCGAATACATATCGATCAACGGATATCTTTCCAGGCTGACCCTGTATACGGGAAGCCTTAAAAGATCCGGCAGTTCTGCCCATATTTTCCCGGCGGATATCCACATAGAAGGTGGTTATTCAGATGTCCGGTTCGCTCGGGGCGAAGTAAATAAATACATCTACGTGCCGGACGAGGCCCTTGTTTATGCGGGTCTTCTTGGAGGATTCAGCCAGATGATCCTTATCGACAGGGACCGCAGAAGAACTGTTCTCTCATCGGATGAAGAATTAAGGGATTTTCCGGGTACCGTATATTCGATCATGGATGAATGCAGTCACGATAAACTCCCGGAAACGGTAAGGAAGATCAATCCGGCGGATGTCCTTCTCAGGTACAGCGTAGATCCAAATGATTATTACAGGATCACGCAGGAGATGAAAAATGAAGGCGGAAACGGAACATTATACATATTCCGATCAGGTGAAAATTATTACATCGCTGAAATGATTGCCGACATAAATGGCAGGAATAGAATTTGAACAGCCCGGTATAATCAATTTATCCCGTATGGATTCACGGTTATTCGTATAAAGTCTATGCGGGAGATCTCACTGAATGATGGTATGCACAGGATCTATTCTTACGGATTATAGAAAAGTCAAATACCATGACCTTTTAGATGCATAATATTATATCCTTTATTTCAATTGCTATCGGTATTTAGATATATATGCCTGAGGCGGTTTCTACGGAAAATACAGCATATGATTTGTCATTCAGGTTCCTTCTTGTTTCAAGGGCCGTGAGGAGTTCAGCCCTTATATTCATAGCACTTTCGCTTCCCCTTTATCTTCTTATCCTGAAAGTAAATATAGTAAACATCGGGATAATCTACCTTGGTACATCACTTGTGAACGTGATGATCACGGTTTCCCTGGGCATGCTTGGCGATCGCATCGGGTACAAGAGTGCAATGCTTATAGGGGAGCTACCGGCGATTTTCACGGCTTCGGTGCTTTCAATGACCCATGACGTGGCCTTAATATTTGTTGCGACAGCCATATCCGGCGCAGCTGGTGCACCGGGAGGCATGAGGGGTACGTTTTCCGTCGGAACAACGCCATACATTTCAAGAATATGGAAAAACCAGACTGAAAGAATAGGGAAAATGGCCCTTATAACGCTAACCGGTTCACTCTTTTCGATATTCGGCAGCCTGATGCTTTATTCGCATGCCTTCCTGCTCAGGATATATGGAAATCTCGGGGCTTTTTTCATACTTTACAGGATAACTCTCCTGCTGATGATAATTTCATTTGTTTCCATCGCCATTTTAAAGAGAGACGAAAAACAGGTCAAAAGCACCCATTTTCTCAAAAAGGAAAGCCTTCGTTATTCTGCTCGCATAATTGTTACAAATGTGATAAACGGAAGCGCAATAGGACTTTCAATGTCACTGATTTCCGCATGGTTTGAGCTGCGGTATCACGTATCGATCTCAAATATCGGCCTGATGTTCACATTTTCATACATTACAACCGCCCTGGGTTCATTTGTTGCCTCAAAGGCAAAGGTACAGCACAGCATGGCAGTAAAATACGGCGCGGTTACAAGGGTCCTTCAGGGAACAACGCTGATACTTCTGGCGCTGATGCCGTTTTATTTTGCAGCTTCTGCCGTATACATAGCCAGGACGTTCATAGCCGGTTTCGGAACCCCGATAAGGAGCTCCGTTGGAATACAGGGAATCAAGGATGAGGATTTTGGAACGGCCTCAAGCATTCAGGGCGCCCCATCCAGGATTGCCCAGGCAACTTCCGGAGCAAGCGGTTATCTGATGGATATATATACACCGCTCCCCGTGATGATAGGAGGCATAATACAGTTTTTTGGTGGTTTCGTATATTACAAGCTCCTGAAGGGCCGATGAGTTTTTCTGTGATATTCCGTGCAAATACGGGCATAAAGAATCCCATCGAATCCTTAATGAATATTCGAATCCATCATGATTTATAGCTGTTGCCTTGATCGTATGTGATCGTGCATACAGATCGTCAGCATAACCCTTGCTGCTGAACTTTATTTACCCCCGATCATATCAGGGATTCATGAAAAAAGTGACCGTATCGTTTCTTGGCCTTGGAAATGTTGGCCTTAATGCACTGAGGATAATTGACAGCTACAACAGGAAGAAAGCAGAACAGGAAGGAGTATTCATTGAAGTCAATGCTGTTTCCGACTCAAGGGCAGCCATCGGGGGAGATCGCCTTGATACCGGAAAAATAATAAAATCCAAGGAAAAGGGCAATATAATGGAAACGGGTTACCGATCCGTAGACAGGGACTGGATAATCGAATCTGATTCAGAAATAATTGTGGATGCAATGCCAGCTTCAAGGGACGGGCGCAGGGAACTTGAACTATACACGATTGCGATGAATCATGGAAAGAATATCGTTACGGCAAATAAATCGGGGCTGGCAAATTACTGGAAGGAAATAATGAATACTTCAAGGAACAGTGGCAGAAGCATAAGATATGAGGCTACCGTAGCTGGTGGCGTTCCGCTCTTCAGTATGGTTGATTTTTCGCTGTCCCCTTCGGAAGTGACCGGTTTCAGGGGTATAGTCAGCCTGACAGTAAACTATTTTTTAAGAAGAATTGCTTCCGGCGAGAAATTTGAGGATATATTGCACGATGCAATGAAACTCGGGATACTGGAGGCAGATTACCACGACGATACTTTGGGAATTGATGCAGCACGAAAGAGCGTAATACTTGCAAACAGCATTTTTAAAACGAATTACACGCTTAAGGATGTCAGATACAGTGGTGTAGAGAATCTCAGCAATGAGGACATATCCAGATTCACGAAGAACACGAGAATCGTCACTTCAGTTGAAAGAATAGATGGAAGGATCGTTGCTTCATCTGTTCCGGAAAATCTTGCGGAAGGTGATTTTCTTTTAAAAATAAATGAAAAAGGCCTGGGTTACCAGATATCGACGGATTCAAACGGCACTGTAAATGTTACGGATGATTATGACGGGCCCTATGAAACAGCCGGTGCGGTTGTCAATGACATCATACTGGCAGGATTGAAAACATATTGATGCTGATTACTCAGTTCGATATGGAACAGCGTGAAAAGTTTAATTAACAATCCTGAAGATTCCCCCGAATGATAAGGTGTGGGAAGGTCATATTCACGTCCCGGGACTTCAGGACGGATATTATGCTGTACAGGGACACTTCCTATCTCCTTTTGCCAGCGGCTGGAGGCTTCAACAGGTTCCGGATAGTCTCATATGATCGCAGGCTTCATTTCTATATCTGCAGCAGCACAGAAACTAGCTATGTCCTTTTTTCGCAGTTTTTTATAAGGAACTACCCGTGCTACGTGAAGGAAGAGTATGATAACGACAGTAATAGCATGAACCGCCATTATTTTGTAAACAGATCCTCCGACAGAAAGCTGGGTGATATCTATTTTCCGGGACTTTTAAGGAATATCGTGAACATATCGTATTCATTTCCGGAAGCCATGATGGAATATTCAGCAAGCGTCAGAAGGAACAGAAAAGGAAACGGTGGAAAATATTCTATATATATTGGATTCAGGATACATGAAAATTCCGGCTATTCAGATGAAATATATGATTTCATAAGGAATGAATTCCAGAAACTCAAATCAGAAACATCCTGGAAATTCTCAAGGAAAGCTGGAAGATTCCTTATCAGGACAGACATGCTTGCAAATACCTTCAATATGATAAATTTTGTCAGGATTCCGGAGGATATAAATGTTTGATTATGACCCTTCCGCCAGGGGATACATCAGGAAAAATTCAGACCGTGGCATTCTTATAGGCTATGATGCAGATGGAACGCCTTTTTTTACGGGTGAAAAATCGCTGGAGGGCCATTTATCCGTAACGGGAAAGACTGGAACAGGAAAATCATCCCTGCTTGTGTCCATGATAAGATCGATGGACGGGATGCCGGGAAACATAGTGGTTATCGATCCACATGGAACCCTGATCGATTCAGTATTCCAGACGGAGAGGCCGCTTGTATATATTTCAAGCGATACAGTGGAAAGGCAGGGCAAGAAATATTCCGTGAAGATGAACATCATGGACAGGAGGCATGATCCGGATCTCACCTCCGGCTGGATAAGGGATATATTCTCGTCAGAGAGTTTTTCCAGTAACACGTGGGGCCCGAGACTCGAAGTCATCTTCAGGGCAATTCTGCCGGAGTACATACGTAATGAAGCAAAGCCTTCTCTGGCAGGCTTTGTCGATACCATAACATCTCCAAGATCCATGAAAATATTTCTTGAAAAGATCGAAAACAGGAGCCTGAGATCATTCCTCGAAACGTACACGAAGGACAGGGAGTACTGGCGGGAATATATAGCGTCATCCCTGAACAAGATGATTCCGGCTCTCACGAATGAAAAGATAAGATCGCTGATATCCTCCGACGATTCCTTTGATTTTTATCAGGCGTGCTCTGCGGGAAATTCAATCATATTCGTGGATGCGTCCAAGGGGAAGGTTTCGGACGAAGCATCTGAACAGATTTCGCTTCTGTTCCTTATGAGAATATGGTTTGATTCCCTTTACAGGTATAACGAAGGGAAGGTTGTAAAAAATTACATATTTATAGACGAGGCACAGAACATTCCAAAGGAAATGATAAAAACCATGCTGAGTGAAGGAAGAAAATACGGGATTTCCCTGATACTCTCGAACCAGTACGTATCACAGTCAAAGGAGTATTCCGATTCGCTCTATGGAAATGTCAGGAACTTTATATCCTTCAACGTGTCTGAAAGCGACGCATCATTCCTGAGCAGGACAATTCCGGACTCCGTGCTGTCAAGGGAAATATATGAAACGCTTTTGAACCAGAGGATCCACAAATTTTTATACTGGTCAACGGACCAGTTTTCCACGCGCCCCGTATCTCTGGAGATAAGGATGACCGGGGTAAAAAGGGACGAGCGCATAACCGAAAGCATAATCAGCCATGGAAGCGAGAACACCGGTGAAAATTATGAAAGCAGGAAGGAAAGCCTGCACGAAACAATACTTTCAAGTTTTGATTCTTACCTTTTTTCCAGGCAAATAGAGTTAAAGCATGGAAAAATCAGGGATACAATCCCGGACGGCTATTTTTACTACGGTTCGTCCATGTATATCGTTGAGATGGAGATATCGGATACGGATAAGCCATTCCGTATACTGAGAAAGATCAGGGACTATAAAGGATCGAAAATTATCTTCATTACGGATGAAGAAAGATCGGAAAAACTGTGGAACATCCTGATGGAGCCTGTAAAGAATTTTGAGGAGAATCCGTGCCTTATGGAGGGGGGAGACAGGGTATGCATAGATGACGTAGCGACTCTTTACAGGGATGTATTTTTAGTGGTATATGACAGGAACTTTTACATCAGGAGTTACGATGGAAATCACCGTTTTTCCCTTAACCAGCTGGATACCACGCCTTACATGAAAAAAATTCGGAAAAATAAATATTTTTATCTTTTGAATCATCTGTATGACAAAATGATTCATGATCGCACTTATACTGTAAACAAAGATGAAATAAAAAAAGAAGCATTTTATGAAAGAAATTACATTGATGAATTTTTTCAAAAAAAAGAAACAATATCACTGTATGACATTTTTCAATTTCAAAAACGATGTTAAACAAGGGAAAAAAGATTATACTACTTCTCAATTAGTGGGAGATGACAGACAGCAGAAAGATAATGGATATTGCCAGAATGACCAAAAGAGGTTCTTCAGTAAGAGTAACTTTGCCAAAAAAGATCCTTAAACAGCTAAATTTGAAGGATGAAGATCTTATCGCTTTTTATGAGGGGGAAGACGGGAGAGTTTACATAGAACTTTTGAAGTGAAGTGATCCTTTGAAACGCTTGTAAGCAGATCGGATCGAATGGATCTAAAGGCCAGGCAGTGGCTTATAAGGTCCGTTTATATTCATAGTTCTTTCTATTTTTTACAAAATTTTCGATTACGAAAGCCACTGAGCTTGCGATGTGGATGAAGCGCGAAGGGTTTATTAGAAATAACGATTTCATATGCAAGTACCGTGGGGCACACGGGAATTCAAGCCTGATAAGCCACCCGAAAGGGATGGTTGGAGATCGATTAAGACCTTCAGATCGGTGAAGAAGGCACTGTCGATGAAGCGGGAACCTCCAGTCGCTTGCGACAGAGAGGGTGTCAGGTTAGGCATGATTCAGGATCTTCGGGGATATCCTGAAAATGATTGCAAATATTGAATCGTAATTTCATTTTTCTTACCGGATTTAAAATTTATCACATTTTGCTATAATAAATTGTAGATGATCAGCTTTATTTCCCTTTAATTCGCATTAAAGTACGGTTATCACATTTATTAAAGGTTGAATTTGTTAATCTTTAAATTCCTTCGATAGATACTTTTGCATGGTGCCTGATAATGATTCATCGTGTAACCGTCAGAATATCTCGATAAACGAGAGCAGGGTCATCAGGGTACTGATGGAAAATTCGAGGATGACAAACGGGGAAATAGCCAGGGAGACAAACCTGAGCAGAAATACAGTGGCCGGGATAATCACCTCATTAATTCAGAGAGGAATCATTAAGAATTTTACAATAAACCTGAAGGATCCTGATGAGGAAATTGTGGCCATTGCGGAAGTTGATAATATCGATAACTTCCCTCCAGAAGACATACTTGAATACTATGAGCTTTCAAACGGTAAGTTCATGGTAATGCTCCCGGAATCATATCTGAGGAAGAAATTCGATTACAGCGATCTGAAGATAAGCATCCGTCATTTCAGGAATGACCGCATTCAGGATAGGTTGCAGATCTACTGTGATTACTGCGGAAAGCCGATACATGGAGATGGTATAAAGGTACTGTGGAAAAAGAAGGTATACTATGCATGCTGTCCCAACTGCGAAAAAGATTTAAAAAGAAAGCTTGAAAAGGAAAATATATAAAAAATACCTTTATTCGTCTATTTTTCCCATGCCCATAACGATAAGAATGAAACCTATGAATGTGAAGGTAAGCGCCAGCCAGCTGGCAATCTGATGCGGCCCTACCTGCGCATTTATAACTCCGAACATATTATAGTCCAGAAATACGGGTATGGATATTATGAGCAGTACTATT
>JAVRLS010000026.1:0-13390 GCA_031961205.1 Thermoplasmataceae archaeon
GCACAAGGCCTTCAGAACCGACTTTGCGATCCGTCACTCCAAGATCGGACACCTTCAATCTTTTTCCGCCGTACAGATCAGCGTACTCCCTGTCACCGTAGAGTGAAGCGACAACCGTTCCTATGGCATCGCCCTTAAGAATGCCGCTTCCACTTGTGCCAGTCGCCACTATTGTGTTGAGATCCCGGAATATGTAAGGATTCCCATCAATTGTGTTGTACGAATAGTAGCCGGCCCAGCTTCCTATGACCTTAGAATCCAGGAACGCATTCATGTATGCTGATGCTATCTGGTATATGTTGTATGTGTAGAAATTATCCTCAGGCTGCGGATCCTCTGTGAATGTGAAATCCCTTCCGATGTCATCGGCAACACCCGCCCAGAATGCCCTTTCCTTAGGATTCGGCCTTATGTATACACCCTTTGGAAAAACAGTGAACGGGAATGATTCCGTGCCGAGGGATGTATCGTTAACAACGCTGCCTATCGCCTTTCCAGAAACACGGAAGAGCTGCCTTTTTTTTGGCCTGATGTGGCTGTCGATGCCTGTCGGATCCAGTATCGAGGTCGTCCACACATCCGTTGCAAGTATATACTGGTCAGCCTTCAGTATGCCTCTGTTCGATTCCAGGGATGATATCTGCTTTTCCTGCCATATGAAGGGTTCTCCGGGGAAATTGAGCTTTTCAACAGGCTCGAGGTTCAGTCGTTTTATATCGGTATCGAACATGAAGTGCACACCCATCCTCGTAAGTTCATCGAAATAGAACTTGGCTATGAGATCCGGTTCCAGTATGCCACAGTTGTATGCCAGGAATGATCTTTTGATGTTACCGATTCCAAGCACCTTTGCTGTGCTTTCATTTATTCCGGTACTGATACCGATAGATTCAAGATCACGCAGATCGATCTCCTTTATTCTTGTCTTCTTTGACAGCGATTCAAGCGCTTCAACATTTTTTTCACTGTCAAGCAGAAACAGGTATCCCGAATACTTCATGCCGATATCGATATGCAGATCCTTCTGTATATGCCCGTAGAAAGCGGCCGTTGATGATGAAAGTGCGTAACTTGCATTCGATGTGAAGACATCCCTGAAACCGGCCGCGCTCTTTGCCGTATTTCCCTGGGCATACGTATGCGCCCTGTCCACTATCATCATAGACAGATCGGGGTTTTCCTTCTTGATATGATATGCAGATGACAGGCCGGTTATCCCGGCTCCGACAATAATCAGATCGTAATCCATGCCGGTAAATCGTTATGGAGGAATAAAACCTTACCATCAGCCATTAAAAATGTGAAAATGGTTTATTCAACCATTTCAAGCGAGAGCGTGTGGGCTCCGCCGCCACCGTGGCAGAGGGTTGCCAGCCCCGTCCTTGCCTTCCGGTTCTTCATCGCATTTAAAAGCGTTACAATTATCCTGGAACCGCTGTTTCCAACCGGATGGCCTATTGCAACAGCGCCTCCGTTGACGTTGAATCTCTCGTTGTCGATGCCGAGCTGGTCCCTGACAATGACGGATGCGATTGAAAAAGCTTCGTTGTGTTCCACAATATCGTAGTAGTCTATTTTCCTGTTCTGCTGTTCGAGCAATTTCTTTGTGGCCGGAATGGGGGCCTCAACAAAATCCCTCGGATCAAGCGATGCAGATGCGTATCCCGTGATTCTGGCTATTGGTTTAAGGCCGTACTCATTCACCGCCTTTTCGGAAGCAAGCACCAGGGCAGAGGCCCCGTCCGAAAGCTGTGCCGAATTCCCGGCCGTGAGTATCCCGTTCTTCTCGAATGCTGAAGGAAGCTTTGCAAGATCCTCCATGCTGGTCTTCCTCAAACCCTCATCCTGTGTAAGGCCTTCGTACGGGACGATCTCCCTTGAAAATTCCCCGGATTCCGTTGCCCTCATGGCACGTGAGAAACTCTGGACAGCATAGGTATCTGCCATCTCCCTTGTTATGCCATACTTCCTTGAACTTCTCTCTGCCGAAACGCCCATGTGCTCAAAGTAAAAGGCATCGGTGAGGGCGTCGGTGAGCATTGTATCGTCTATCTTGAAATTCTTGTGCAGCAGGTGTTTCGGCCCCCACCTGAAATCAGAGGGCATCGTAAGCGGCGCATTGCTCATGCTCTCCATTCCGCCGGCAACTATTATGTCGTGTTCACCGAGTTTTATCTCACGTGCCGCGCTCTCTACGGCAAGCATACCTGACGCGCAAACGACGTTAACGGTGTATTTTGTTATCTCATTCGGAAGGCCGGCATAAAAAGCAGCCTGCCCCGCAGGATTCTGGCCAACGCCGGCCTGAATGACGTTGCCCATTATCACTTCCTCGATTTTTTCCTTCTCAAGGCCGCTCTCTTCAACTGCAGCTTTTACTGCAGCGCTTCCAAGCATTGTGGCCTTGACCTTTGCATAGGATCTTCCAAATTTACCAATTGGGGTCCTCTTTGCGGCAACAATATAAACTTCTGGCATACCTCAGTTATTTATAGGGAATTAATAGATTTTTACATAGCCGCACGATTGCCTTTCTCTCTCATGGAACGATGAATCCAAACGTACCGAGCGAGGCTTCCCTGCCGTATCCGTTTATGGACACCCTGCAGAACGCACATCGTATATTCGTTCCGGTTTTTATCAGTTTTCCGTAATGGTCGATCTCCTCATTCCACAGCGTGAAATGAAGATCCTTTCCAATAGTGAATTTCATGTATCTTATGCTGCGGTCTTCCCTTTCAATTTCCCTCGTTCCCGGAACGGAAGTTACTGATCCGTATAAAGAAAATATGCCCTCTTCCGTTATGGAATCGGCACCGGTGAAGAATGAATCATTTTCCAGCTTATCTATTATTGAAAAAAGGCGTTCTGAATCGAATATACCGGAATTTTCCCTTATGAATGATCGGACATCCGAAAGATACGAATCTCTCATGCCTCAACGCTGTTCTCTTCAATCTCGCGTTTTGCCTTTTCCTTCTTCCTTACAATATACCTTGTAAGATAGCCGGAAAGCTCATTTATCGATCTTTTCGAGATATCCGGCAGCATCTTCATCATTTTCTTCTTGTTGTTATTGAACTCCTCGTTAAAAACATTCGGGAACTTTTCAGCAAGTTCCTCTGCAGTCCTTTTGACATTGAACGGTCTTATGCTTCCCATGCAACCTGATTACGATGCTGTATAAAAATATCACTTGCAGGCATCGGCACTGCATATCAGGACCGGAACATCGCTGAGCTTCAGTATCTCCGAACTGACGGAACCCAGTATTATTCTTGACAGCCCCTTGAGGTTCCTGGATCCTGTTATAACCATATCGACACCATAATCCTTGACAAGTTCCGATACCTTCTTTCCAACGGTTTTCGATCCTGAATCCTCTATCCTGTATTCCACATCAGCATTCTCATTCTTCATTATCTTCTTTGCGCCTTCAAGTATTTCCGTAGCTCTTTTCTGCTGCTCATCAAAGAGGGATTCCGGAACATACGTATCATACGTCGGTGTCGTTCCCACAAGCTGTGGTATTATGTAAACCACATAATATTTATCAATGACGTTCTTCATCCTCAGCGAGAACTCAAGAGCACAGTTTGATGTTTCACTTCCATCGTAAGCTACCAGGACTTTCATGAAAATATATTCCCTGTGAGCATATAAATTTATTTGTGTATCTTTACCGCGTAATGGTTTAATGGTATAAAATAAAGCAGTTAAGTTCCTTTGCATGAATTTCAGTAATATTTACAGAGCCGGTTCTTCCTTTACGTTAGATCGTCATGCATTCAACCGGAATGGGCAGCATATAAAGAAAAAACTTTGTATATAAATATTGATCGCAGTAACATGAAACGATACGGGGAAAAACCGCTTTTCAGGATTGCAGAGATCATAACGGATGGGAAGCCGTCGCAGATATGGCATCTATTGAAGCAGATCGGAGTTGATGAGGTCGTTGGGACATTGCCTTCATCACGTACGGACTGGCGCAATGAAGCAACGGATGATCCGTGGGACTACGTACCGCTTGCAAATTTTAAACGGGCCCTGGGCGAATACGGCCTGAAACTTTCGGCGATTGAGGATAATCCTCCTATGGAGAGGATAAAGTACGGCATTGATGGCAGGGTTGAGGAACTTGAAAATATCATAAAGATGATAGAGAACTTCGGCAGGATAGGGATAGGTGTCTGGTGCTACAACTGGATGGCTGGCTACGGATGGGCCAGGACCAGGACAGGCATAAGTGACCGGGGCGGATCAACCGTAACGGGATTCTCATTTGAAGACGTGAAGGAATACCCCCCGCCAAAAATGGGAAAGATAGATGCCCCGGATCTATGGAAGAATCTTGAATGGTTCCTTGAGAATATCGTACCGATCGCTGAGGATAACAACGTAAAACTGGCAATGCATCCGGACGATCCTCCGATTCCGTCAATAAGGGGAATTGGCAGGATAATGAATACCGTAGAATCATTCGACAGGCTGATCGGTATCGTTAACAGCGATTCGAATACGATTGCGCTGTGCCAGGGGAATTTCACGCTCATGACTGATGATCTCCCATCAGTCATAAGGCATTTTGCAGGAAAAAAGAAGGTCTCATTCGTTCATTTCCGTGATGTATCCGGCAATCCATATGATTTCAGGGAAACATTCATAAATACCGGAAAGACCGATATGGTGAAATGCATGCGATCGTATATCGAATCAGGCTTCGACGGCATAATGCGGAGCGACCACACGCCAACGCTCTATGGCGATACCGCGGATATTCCAGGATACTCGATACTTGGAAGGCTGCATGCCATCGGATACATTCAGGGCCTTATGGACTCTGTGGCAGGGGAAATGAAAAACCGGACGTGAAACTTCAGCATATTTATAAGCAAACATTCGCATCGGGTATGCAATGAATTGCAAAAATTTGTCAGAGAGTGAGAAATATGACCGATGATCGATTAAAGGTTAAGAGGTATCCGGACAGGGCCGTGTACGATAAAACCGAACTCATGAGGATACTTGGCGACAACATGTTCTGTAACGTATCATTCATTTCAGGGAACATACCGTTCTCAATACCGATGATGTATTCCAGCAGGGAGATGTCCGTGTATCTTCATGGATCGCATGATAGCAGGCTGATAAACTTCATTAAATCCGGAGGCACATTTTCAATCGAGATCGTAAAAATCAGGGGGCTTGTCCTGGCAACGCACATAAAGGACAATTCCGTCAATTACGAATCTGCTGTTGCAATCGGGAAGGGCACGGAAGTTCAGGACCTGGAAGAGAAATCCGATTCATTCATGGCACTATGTGAGAAGATAGCTGGCGGAATGTGGGACTATTACCATCAGCCATCGAATGATGATCTCGGGCATGTTTCCGTTATAAGGATCGACATTGAAGATTTTTCCGTAAAGATCAGGAAGGGAGGCCCGAAGGAGGATCACCCTGACGGAGGTCTCTGGACCGGCACGCTGGACCTTGAATGCTATTATACCAATCCAACGGCCTATGGCAATTTTTCCGGGGATCTTCCTGATTTCCTGAAATCGATTTTAAGGGGAAAATAATATCATAGCGTATATCCTGAAAAATCCCGTATGCCGGCTAACATGTTTAAAATGAAATTTTTATTTTTCATTCCCTCTTGACCGCGTTAGCGATGTCCAGAGAATATCCCGCCCTGAAAAATTCCTTCTTCATATCAGGCAGGAACTCAGGATTTCCTGAAAATTTCCTGACTGAAAAGCCATGGTTTTCCTTCCT
Organism: Thermoplasmataceae archaeon; assembly: GCA_031961205.1. Classification (GTDB taxonomy): domain Archaea; phylum Thermoplasmatota; class Thermoplasmata; order Thermoplasmatales; family Thermoplasmataceae; genus JAVRLS01. The sequence goes on from JAVRLS010000026.1 coordinate 5,782, forward strand.
TGTTGATATGGCAAGCACCGGTTCGCCCTTATAAACATAGTAGGAATTGAACTGCGTTCCGAATTTCCTCTTTATGAAACTGGAGAAGAAAAGCGATATCATGTCCTTATCCGTCAGAATCCTGGTGATCTTCTTTCTGGATTCGCCGATATCTTTCTCAACATAATAGATATCTTCCGTATCCATGCATACGTACTTCTTCAGCCCTGACGTGTTCAGGAACCGGTATGATTCATCCTTCGTAATCCCGCATATCTGTGCAAACCCTTCCGGTGTCAGGAAGCCGAAGAATTTCATCGCATATTTTCTCAGCGTTTCCAGTGCCTCCATTCTCGTATACTTCTCTCCCACGTAGATGTACTTTCTCATTGAATCGCGGGCTATAACGCACTTCGAATACAATGACGATATCTTCTTCTTCAGGTTTTTTATGTCCCTTTCAAGGCCGTCGGTGATTTCCCTCTCCGATATGCCATCCGTAGAGAGTATGAAACGCACTATTTCCTGCTCGTCCCTGTCCAGCCCGGTTCCACGTATTGCACGGTATATAGAGATCACATCCTTCGTCGCATACGCATTCTCGCCGAATGGTCCGCTGAACTGGTAAAGAAGACCGGAATCATAGTATCTTTCAAGGACGGAATCGCTTATGCCCGAATACATGGATTCAATGCCGTCCCTTATACCGAAGAGAAAAGATGAAAAGGCGTCGTATGTTGATCCCGGGGTTACGGCCTTCCGCGGCACGTGCGACAGGGCAATGGCCACCATGCCATCTTCGTTAAGATCAACGGCTTCCGCAGGCATGGACATGATAACATTCCCTGACCTGTAAAAGCCTTCATAATCCTCCGTGCCCAGGCCGCTATCCGGATCGTGGATGATTATTTCATTTGGATAATAAAATGGCTTCAGGGCCTCAAAGAACTTCGCTGAATATCCCTTCTCATAAACGTTTATGTTCCTTATCCATACTGTACCGACTCTGGTTTCCTCGCTGTATGTCATTATTTCCTTTCCGTTATATATGAAAATGCGGTTGTAATCTATGCTATCCGTATATATACCGAGATACATTGCAACAGGATCATTTATGGAAACTATTATGCCGCCGTCACTATAGGATTCCGTTTCAGATGAATAGTAAACATTTCCGTTGTAGTAGACCTTGCTTGAAGCGTCAAGGCTGTTCAGGCGTATCCAGAAGAAACGCCTGAGCTCATCGAATGATACCGGCCCGTAATGTTTTACCAGCAAAGCCATTGCTTCCTTCTCTTCCATTTTTTTCCTTACGGTGGGAACTATATACGAATCCTTCCTTGATATCCTGATCTTGAATTCAAGTGATCTTATAACCTGCCTGGCGATCTTCTTATCATAGCCGCTTTTTGCTGATATATCCTTATCCGTACCGTAACCCTTTTCTATTATGTCCATGACCTTTTTCTCTATTTCCGAAAGTTCCTCATACCTGAGCGAGTAAAGGGCATCTGCCAGCCATTCCGATATATATGTCATTTTTGCCTTTATGTAGCGCCCCTTCATGATTACCGGGGATTCCGGTATACCCCTGAAGTTCTCGCCGATGCGTGACCTTAAGTTCAATTCATCGAAGGCAAAGCCGTAACGATCGAAATATCCGTTCACATCCGGAACCTTTACTGATAATTTTTTCAGCCTGTATTCCATCACATTGAATTCTGACATCATCGATCTTATGTCGTCCCTGATCACGTACTGCCTGGAATATACGGGCGTTATGTAATCGTAAACAGCTTCACCTGACGAGACAAGACTGTCAGCAGCTTCCTTTATCTCCTCCCGTGGCAGCGGAATCTTGATCTCCAGCTCCTCAATGGTCTGCGGCCCGAAGGCGGAAAGTATCATGCCTGCGATCTTTTTAACCGAATCTTTCCTGCCCACCGGATCGGGCTTCAGATCGTTCTTAACGTATACGGTCATGCCCTCCCTGATCTTCCTCCTGACCATGTAGGATGATTCTAAATCCATAAGCGTGTCCTTTACCGCTTCCTCGCCAAGCTTCGCCTTTTCCCTTATTTCAGAAAATGAAAGCCCGTCACACGCGTCGTATACCTTCTTTTCGTTTCCAGACAGCTCCCTTTCCTTCGCAAAGAGTGAATAATAAACTGGATAGTAATCGATGGAAGTCCACTGGACACCCTTCATATAAACTGAAACGATTTTGTCCTCCGAAACGGCCCTTGCCACATCTTCGCTTATATCCGAAGATGCATGCGCGTAAGGCGAGTTGAAACGACCACGCATTATGTCCATGTATGGAAAATACCTTGAAAATACTATCAGGGAATCGTATCCGCTTACAACCGGTACCTTTCTTGAGAAATAGTCGTCAACGCTCTTCTGGTCGTTGAACATGAAGGATACCTGATCAGTACCGTATATCTGCGACAGCATCTTGCTCTGAAGTTCCCTGAGCATCCTTGATCTGTCTTCCATCATGACTATGTCGGAGGATCCGGCCATTATCATGCCGTAGGAGAACGGGCTTGTATCCCTTGAATAGCCACGTACCTGCACTTTTCCCGCGTCGATCACGTCGCCTACATATTCAAGGGCACGGGGAACATCCATCATGTCATCCGTTATCTCCCTCATGGTCTCTATAAGTATCGAAAAATCCGGGTATTTTTCAAGCTCGTGAAGCAGCTTGTCACTTCTGAGCTGCTGATGTGCAACAGAAACATCATATCCCTTATAGGACCTCAGTATCATGAGGGATCTGGATGCACAGTGCCTGAATCTCTGCTTGAAAACCTCTGTGTTCACCAGTGATCTCTTCACATAGTCCTGGAAGTTGGAGGCATTTATCAGGTGTATGGCTTCCTGTATATTCAGGTTCTTTTCGGTATAGAGAATGAAGCCATCATCGGTAACGGTTATCCTTATATTGATACCGTACCTGTTTGAAATGGCCTGTGCGTAAGCCCTTGAAAGTGCATCGTTGATCCTTCTTCCGACCGGCACATGGAATATTATTCCGTAAACCTTATCCGATTCTATGTATCCCTCCACAAGGCATGATTTTTCAGTCGGTATGCCGTAACCGATCTGCGCCTTTATGTACGATATTATGCTGTTTGCGCTGTTCCCGTCGATATGGTAATCGCGCATCAGCATGCTGTAAGGGTTTTCGCCCTTCTGTATTGTATCCGCGATGTTTTTCCTGAATTCGCCTATCATAACGCCGAGATCGTAGCTCCTTGGCAGAAGCTCACCTGTCCATGAAGGCACGGTGGGCTTCATCCCGGTGGCGGATCTCACATATACACGGTTTCTTGAAGTCCTCTGGAAGGCATAGGCCCTGGCTCCAAGGGCGAACACATCACCGGCCTTCAGGCGTTCAACAAATTTGTCGCTGAGTTCGCCGACATTCTTCCCGTTCTCATTTATCACCCTGTAGTTTGCCTCATCGGGAATCGTGCCGACGTTCATGAAATAGATCATCCTTGTGCTCTTCTTCTTTCCGAAGGATTTTGTGTCAGGATCATACCACACCTTGGGGTATATGGCTATGTCTTCCATATTCCCTGAAAGGTAATTTATGGTTGACATGAAATCACTGAAGGAGAGAGTATTGAATGTGTATGATTTTTTCAGGAGTGAATAAGCCTCGTCGATGTTCCATGCCTTTTCTATGGACATGCCTACGAGAACCTGCGCCAGGACATCAAGGGGGTTAAGGGGTATGTCCACCCTGTCTATCTGCCTGTCGTATGCCGCCTTGGTGAGAACTGCACATTCAACAAGATCGTCAAGGGTGAAAACAATGAAAACGCCCTTCGAGAGTTCGTTGATGCCGTGTCCGGATCGCCCTATCCTCTGCAGCCCTTTGGAAACGGATTTCGGGCTCCCGATCTGGATCACAAGATCGATCGAACCGATATCAATGCCAAGTTCAAGGGATGTCGATGTTATAACACATTTGAGCTCACCCCTCTTGAGCTTGTTCTCAACCTCAAGCCTCATTTCCTTTCCCATAGACGAATGGTGGGCTTCCAGGCTCTCTATGCCATGGCTTTTGAGACGCATCGCAACGTGCTCGGTTCCGCTCCTGGTGTTTGTAAAAATGAGCGTTGTCCTGTATTTCTTTACAAGATCTGCGATTATATCGTACATTCTGTCGTTTGCAACCTCGTAACTGACCCTTGTAAGGTCCTCAACCGGAGTTATTGTTCTCAAATCGAGATATTTCTCGCTGTTTATTTCGACTATATCGCATTCGCGCGGGCCGTCTTCCGAAAAGCCGGTGAGGTATTTTGCTATCTCCTGGATCGGCGACTGGGTTGCGGACAGACCTATCCTCACGGGATTTCCGGACAGTGTTGAAAGCCTCTCAAGGTTTGCTGAAAGGAGGCTTCCGCGCTTGGTAGAGGAAATTTCGTGTATTTCATCTACAATGACATACCTGACACTTTTCAGGTTGTCGCGGAATTTAGGAGACGAAAGGGCAAGGGAAAGCGATTCTGGCGTTGTTATCAGTATATGCGGTGGTTTCCGTGACATTTTCTGCCTTTCGCTCAGGCTGGTATCACCTGACCTGACGGATACCTTGATTTTTTTAATCTTATCGCCATTCTTTTCCGCAATTTCATATATGCCTTCCAGCGGCTTTTTCAGGTTCTTGTCTATGTCGTTTGCCAGGGCTTTGAGCGGGCTTATGTAAACACAGTATATCCTGTCTTCAAGCTGTTCATTCCTGGCAAGTATGAACAGTTCGTTTATTATTGAAAGAAAAGCGGTAAGTGTCTTCCCTGTTCCGGTCGGGCTTGACACAAGGACGTTCTTTCCGGCATGGATCAGGGGTATGGCCTCCTTCTGCGGATCCGTCAGCGAAGAATAGTTGCTGTCAAACCATTCTGCAACATATGGATCGAGAAAACGAAAATATTCTTCAATTCTGAATGCCGGTTCATTTGCTTCCATATATTCAGTTCCGTATGCTAAGACTTCAAGATATTTAAACATTAACAATTTAATTCTGTTTTATTAGAATCAGTAAAATAGGTTATAATAGCATGTACTGAATATTTATATCCATGATCTGCTTATATATAGACACAGATTCTGGTCCGGAGGCAGATTATCCTTAAGTTCTTTCAGGAGGAGTTCGGGCATCCATGGCCTCCGCGATCTGAAGGATGGCCTGAATAAGAATTTTTGCATATTTTTCAGGATGCTGTATTCTACCGGATCAGTGCTTAACGGATAGTTAAAGACTGATGAGAACCTTCATTTACGCACGGTATGAATAAAAAAGTTGATGGATGATATCAACGCGCAGGAACAATAGAAAAGAAGCCGGATTCCGGAGAAACGATAAATGTCACTGGAAAAATTCTAAATAATACGCATATCATTACGATGATAGTAGCTGCCATGATATCCGTAACGTCTTTATCTAAAAGATACGAAAACGATCATTATGCATTGAAGGATGTTACCTTTGACATAAGCAAGAAGGTAACTTCTATAATAGGCAGAAACGGTGCAGGAAAGACGACTCTTATGAGAATACTCTGCACACAGCTTCTGCAGACTTCAGGCACGGCGATGGTAAACGGTTATGATACGCGTAAGGATGCTGAAAAAATAAGGAAGATCATCGTAAGCATACCTCAGGAGGCAAGTCCTATAGGTTATCTGACGCCTGCGGAACATCTGCACATGTATCTTGTGGCAAGAGGATTTTCACTGCACCAGGCAAAGGAGGAGACCAGGAGGGCGCTGGAGACCCTGGAAATGCGTGAAGCTGCTAATACGCCAACGGATATGCTTTCAGGTGGCATGAAACGGAAGGTTTTTGTTGCAATGGCACTGGCATCCAATGCCGACATAGTTTTCTTGGATGAGCCGACGACGGGCCTGGATCCGGTATCGATGATGGAGGTCTGGTCAGCCATAAAGGAGCTCCGTGGAAATGTTGTATTGACAACACATTATATGGAGGAGGCCTCGAAACTTTCGGACGATGTTATAATGATAGATTCCGGGAAGGTATTGTTGCATGGTTCGATTGGATCACTCCTCTCGAAATTTGATGGGATGGTAAGGGCCGAAACAGGCAACCCCGACGACGAATCGGATCACAGGATAGGCAATACCTATTTTCTCTATGTGAAGATTGAAGATGCCGAAAAATATGTTCGGAGAGGGTATTCAATCAGAAAAATAAGCCTGGAGGATCTTTTCCTGATCAGAGGTGTACAGGTTGAATATTAAGTTCATCGGGGTCTTCACCTGGTATTACGGATTCAAGACCATACCAAGAGGCCCCTCGTATATAATATCATCAATTCTTTATCCGCTTGTTTTTCTTTTCCTGATAACGGTTTTTTCATCGGGAAGATTCCTTGATTATGCAGTTATAGGCGGATTCATCTCAATAATAGGAATGAATGCAATATACAGCAGCAGCGATATTGCCTTTCAGCGCCTCCAGTTAAGAACACAGGATCTGTTTGTAGCCACAAGCATAAGCTCAACGGATTATATGCTTGCGATGACATTCAGCTATCTTGCAACATCAATACCCGGGCTTGTAGTTTATACGCTTATAGGATCACTCTTATCCCTTTTCAATTTTATGAATGCAACTGTGCTCCTTGTTCTTCTTCTTCTGGTACTTTTCGGTGTCAGCTCCATAGCATTTCTGGTTTCCGGCCTGGTCAGGCATGTGAGAAATGTATGGGGAATATCCGGAATATTAAGCGTACTGTTAAACGTCCTTCCCCCAATATTTTATCCCTATTCAATACTTCCAAGACCGGTGCTGTACATATTTATGATATCTCCGGTAACTCCGGCCGCGATGCTGGCCCAGGCCGCATTCAAGCTTCAACCTTTCGAACCGTACGTTATAATCGTGCTTTTAATGGAAATAGCCATCTACATGTATTTTGCCAGCAAGATGAATCACTGGCGCGAAAAATAGGGCAAAGGACCGGCTCAATTTTGATTGCCGGATCATTTATAGAAAATATGATCATCGAAATAAAAAGATGATCCTCATATTATTAAAGAAGAAAGATGAGGGCCTGAATTTAAAAACTATTCGATTACGAAAGCCACTGAGCTTGCGATGTGGATGAAGCGCGAAGGGTTTATTAGAAATAACGATATCCATTTACAAGTACTGTGGGACACACGGGAATTTAAGCCTGATAAGCCACCCGAAGGAGATGGTGAGAGATGGAGTAAGACCTTCAGATCGGTGAAGAAGGCACTGTCGTTGAAGCAGGAACCTCCAGTGCTTTAGCACGGGGAGGATGTCAGTGCGCATTTATAGTTCTTTACTTGCATGACTATACTTTAGTTCTGGAATTTCACTATCTGTTTCTTGGCAGATAAATACAGACTTATTGAGAATTTCTGCATTCCTCTGATACATAGCCATATTATATTTATACATAAATATAAGTTTAATAATATGTATAAAAAGGTAGGTAATTAACTATAAATGAATAAAATGAAAGGATGTGCGAAGCCCGGGTATCGACCGGATCGCAATTTCTATAACCGGATGTCAACACGCCGGGTTGAAACAGCGATCCGTGTGGATATCCGTTAT
>JAVRLS010000027.1:0-13200 GCA_031961205.1 Thermoplasmataceae archaeon
CCGTGGCCTCGAAGTGCGTTGTAACCATGCCATCCTTCTCGGTGCCGGCGTAGTATATTCCGGAAAGTGAATCGGATATAACTCCGGTGAATGAAATTTCAATCTTTGATTTTCCACCGGAGTTCTTCAGTGAGAGAATTGACTTATCATAGGAAAACGAAGCGTCTTTACCGTTAATCCTGACCCAGCTTATTGACAGGTCCTTTGCATTGAGTTCTATGTCTCCACCATCGTATATTATGGTTTCAGATCCTTCGAATGTTTTCGATTTTATGTTTATATCAAAAAGAAGATCGTATTCCTCTATTTCCATGAATGGTCATAATTTTAAGAAATAAAAACTTCCCGTTACAGGATCAGAAAGCCCTGCTTATGTTGACGTCACTGATCTTCACAAAGGGAAGCACCGATGGCATTATTTCATTCCACCACTTTATCCTCTTTCTTTCTTTCGATACATCATCCATCCTCATGATGAGTCCGGGAAACGATTCGCTGACTCTGATCCCTCCCCACGCTTCTTCAATCCTTCCATTCACCACATGGTAGACGCCATCCCTTGGCACAGTTGAGAACAGACCGTTTCTTTCATCCTGGAACCTGAGGTACCAGCTGTTGTTTATGATCAGCCCGTTCTTCATGCCGGAGATCATATCGGCAAGATCCGTTTTACCCGGATCCATGCTCAGCTGGAATGCTCCGGGCGAAATTATTCCTGCGTTACCTGTAGTTTTTGATGAGAGTTTCTTTGCCGTTGAATACGACTGAAGATATGTTTCAAGCCGGCCATCGCTTATTATTGCCTTCTTTCTGGTTGCGGTGCCCTCATCATCAATGGGCCTGTAACCTATTCCCATCTCGTCCGTCGGGTCATCGTAGAGATTCAACCCGTATCCGGATATTTTGCTTCCGATCCTGTCAGTGAAACAACTGAGGCCGGCCAGCACAGAATAAGCTGAGAAAAATGCCGAACCATACGTCATGATGTTCCCGAGAGAATACGGTGAGAATATCACATCGAATTTTCCTTCATCCCCTTCCCTGATCTTTATGCCCTCGTTTACAGATTCTGCGGATTCCTTTCCAATATCGTACGGCTTGTATTCGGTCGCAGAAGCTGACTGGTATGATTCCTGCCCGGTCCTTGAACCCTTGAATGTCCTTATGAGGTATTCCATGCCGTACCTTGAGAAGCTTCCCGAATTGTAGCTGGTGATGATATCGTAGGTTTCATGCCTCCTGTAGATCAGCCCGGATACACGATCCGATCCGCTGTCCATCGAACCGCTTATAAGCTGACGCGCATCCTCTTCTATATCCGTTTCCACTGCATGCTGCCTGGCAATTCTGTACACCTGCTTTTCCGGATTCAGGCCCCCGTACAGATCGTTTTCCGGGGACATCTTTATTATCTTCACCAGTTTTTCAATGGCTTCTTCAATGTCCTCATCGCTTTCAACTGTAATTTCAGCTTCCTTCTTTCCAATGGAAGCGAATATGGATGCATTTGCCTCATTCCACTCATTGTAAACATCCTTTTCTTTTCCTGAAAAGCGCAATTGTCCGATACTCGCAGATACGTTCTCTATCGAATACTCGTCAACTTTGCCTTCCAGTTTCCGTTTAAGCTTATCCGTATCGATCATGTGAATCACTTCAGATGTACGTTCCTGAGCCTGATGTGGGGGCCGCCCATCCATACGTCAACGCCCTGTTCCGGGTCTCCTTTCCCGCATATTCCTGCACTGAAATTCAGGTCCTTTCCGACCGCGTCAATTGATGAATAGAACTTCACCGTATTCGTTTCTATAACAGGTTTCCTGACACGACCTGTAATATTCCCGTTCTCTATCAGGTATGCATCCCTGCCGACATACTTCTCGTTGAACCTTATATCATCTATATTCCATTCTGTGAATGATTTTATGTACACGCCACGATGTATGCCTTCAAAAAGCTCCTCGAAGGTGTAATTTCCAGGTTCTATGTATGTCGTACTCATCCTTGCAAGAGGCTCCATGTCCCAGTCCGACGACCTGCCAGAACCGTTCGGTTCGGTCCCGATTATGGCAGCACTTTCCCTGTTAAGAAGGAATTCGTCCGTATATCCTTTCCTGTAAAGGTAACGCTTTCTTGCAGGGATGCCCTCATCATCGTACCTGTAATAGCCAAAACTTCCCGGAACCGTCGGATCATCTATAACGCTGACATCATCCGACCCTATCCTGAACGGAAAAGCCTTACCGGTCAGGAAAGATTCGCCAGCGAGAGCACCCTCACGCCCGATTATCCGGTCGTATTCCATGGGATGCCCTGCTGATTCATGCGCTACGATGCCTGAAATTTTGGGGCCTGCAACAACATCAAATACGCCCGGATTCACGCCGGGTGCTTCAAGGCTTTCCCTGAGAGAATTTGCGTCATCCCGCATTTTCTCCGGTATGCCGGCTTTCTCTATCGCTTCATATCCGCCGGTATAGCCAAATTCCTCTGATGACTGATCATAGTTTCCGCCTTCTGAAACACCGATCATGTAAACGTAATATATTCTTGAAAATTCCGAATGTATTTCTGATCCATCCGTATTGTAATAGGATCCGTTAATGTATTTATCTGAAAGCGAATTGATTCTTACCTGTGCTTCATTTTCGACGGCTTTATCATTTTCTTTAACTATGGATGCCATTTCATCTATTCCCTTATCCTTCGGGCTATCTCTTCCCGTGGCTTTCCAGCTATCCTTCATTGCCCTGCCGCTGTAAATCTTATTCTTTCCGGGTTTCCTTGAGCTGGCAATGGCCGCATCTATGGAATCCTTTATTTTCTCCCAGTCTCCGGAATTTGTGAATGCCATTGATATGGAATTGTTGACAATGCGCACTGCATAGCCATAATCATCAGAAACAGAGGATCCGTCAAATTCTCCATTCCTGTAGAGAACACTTTTTGATGATGTTCTCATGAACCGTACTTCTCCATAAGCTGATCTTTCCGAGATATATCCCAGAATCCTGTCACTAAAATCTTCATGATCACTTTTGCCAGACTTCGCATCATTATTCAAATGACTGCACCTCCATGCAGTTTTGCTGCCCCGATAAAAATCCCGCAGGGGCATTTGCTTTAAATGTAAGAAAATATGGATAAAAAAACGGATCGTTCACGCTTACCGGGCTGTAATGGATCTCGAAGAATTCCATCGAATATCCCGATCTTCCGCAACCGTTTTTTATCAACTCTTCATGCACCCCCATCACTATTTTTAATAGATTTGGATATTTTGCAGCTGCAACCATTCACGGCATATTTCGTGAAGGCTGGAAGCAGCAGATTAGCGGTTATTTTCACGCTCAGGCTTATCTGTTCTTGCTTTTCGTCACACGATCACTGTATGTGTCAAATATTTCCGACAGCACGGTCGCGAAATTCCATCCTGATCCGTTCTGCACCATAAATAGCGGTGGTGCGGAGATACGCGTCCTTACGCTGTATTTAATTGATCCCTGCGTCTTGTACTTCATAACGTGTATCAGGAGTTTTCCCTGGGATATATCTGTCATTTTTGAAAATTTCTGCAGGAATCTATCGGATGCGTCAAATATGGTGCTGTACAGATCGTCATCATACACATCAAGCCCGCTCACCTCTATCAGTATACCCTCGTTGTTTTCTGTTTTTATGATATTTATTATATCTCCATAATCGACTATACCCACGATCTTCTTTGATTCTACTATCGGTACCATGTGGATCCTGTTCTCTATCATGGTATCAGCTATCTTCTTGATATCAGCATACCTGTCCACACTCGCCGGATTGTCCATTACGGATGCGCAGGTTATTTCCACCTTTTCCTTTTCAGCGTATTCCCCGTACTTTATCTTTTCTTTCCCCCTGAACAGGACGGGGATTATGTTGTTTATCCTGACTATTCCCGATAGCTCATCGTTCTTATTTACCACCGGAATCTCGGATTCATTGAGCATCCTCATGTCGTCAAATGCATCGCTGATTCCGTCATCCTCTCTCACATAGATAGGGTCCGAGCTCATTATCTGGAATGCCTGGATGTTTTTCATATCAACTACATGGTCTATATTTTTGATAACATCAGTCCTAGAAACTATTCCCGTGAGAATGTTCTTTTTAAAAACGGGAATTGCGGATAAACTATTGTCCTTTATGAGCTTCATGGCTTTCAGGACATCATCGTCTTCCCCCAGCACAGGGGTACTGACAGCAAAATTTGAAATCTTTGATTTCACCTGTATGCTTCTCTTTTTGAGAAGATCCGAATATGATATCATGCCGATATATTTCTTTCCGTCCAGTACCGGTATCTGATGTATGCCGGTATCCGACATTTTAGCCATAGCTTTTGAGAATGTTTCCTGGGCATCGATTATAACCGGGTTCTCTGTCATTATCTCACTTACTTTCATAGTACCTCATTTTCATATAGCTAATAAATTTATTAACTCTATCCTTCACATTTTCTCCGTTGAGCGAATCAATGATAAGATCCGATATCCCTTTCATATCCGTAATGCCCATCCTTGTTATTTCCGCCGTGCCGATCCTTCCCGCACGGTCAACAATTATGCCGTTTTTTTCAAGATTCATGCTGAATTTTGCATAATCATAGCCCATCTTTTTAATGGAAGCTTCATCAACAATGACCTGATGCGTCTGCGTGAACCAGTCTGAATACTTTATACCGATACCCCTGCTCAGGCTTACCGCAAGTTCTTTTGAATTTTTTACAACAGCACCGGCGTATTCCTTTCCGTAAGCAAGCATTTCCTCAAGGGCAACCGCCACTCCAGCCATCCTCGAAATATTGTAATTGTCCATTGTTTTCCATGTTATATTTTCCTGCACGCGCCTCCATATCGAGTCGTCGTTCGTGAATACCAGCCCTCCCTGGGGGCCAAAGAAGGTCTTGTGCGTTGACCCGAACATTATATCGGCATTTTCCGCCACGTCCTTCTGGAATGCACCACCGGCTATGAGTCCCATAACATGGGATGCGTCATAGCCAAGTATTATATTCCTTCTATCACATATTTCTCTTATCCTGGGCAGGTCATATTCCCTCACAAAGAGGGACTGCCCGAGAATAATAAGCGATGGGTGGTAATAGTCGACAACCTGCTCGAATTTATCGTAATCGATGACCTGGTTTTCCGCATCAAACGGTATATCGTACGATCGTATTCCAAGCATATCCGGAAGATACTTCTGGCTGTACCCCTGGTATCCGCCGGCGTACTCCGGTATCTTCATGAAATTCTGCCCCCGCTTCATTGATGACAGTATTGATATTTCAGAGGCTATATGCCCGCTGAGCGGCCGGACATCGGCATGATCAAATGAAAAAACTTTCCTCGCTATATCCGATGCTGCACTTTCAAGCTCTTCCGCATATCCGGTACCGCCGTAATCATTGATTCCATTTTCCACGTGGGAATATCTGGATGAAAAATCAGAGGAAAGCACCCTCCTGACATTCGGGCTCACAATATTTTCAGATGCCTGCAGATCTATAACTTCTGACCTGTAGTCATCCGCATCTTCAACAATGCTGATAATACTTCTCATTGCATGATCAAACAAGTTTGTTTAAAAAATGTATCGATCGGTAGAAACTTACTTGCCGGTATTCCGATCGATTACGGAATATTCAACGATTACGCATAAAGCTTGCATAAATATTTGTATACGTGCCATGTATATACATTGAAATGAATGAACTTGTTGAATTTCTGAAGGTATTCATGCCTATTTTCATTGTTATAGATCCATTCGGAAGCCTTGTACTTTTCACATCTATGACCTACGGTTTCAATGAGGCTGAAAAATCCAGGGCCACAAAGGATGCAGTGATCTACGGGAGCATCATTCTTGTCCTCTTTGCCCTTGGCGGGCAGTTTATAATCTATTTTTTCGGGATATCAATTGAAGCCCTTGAAATGGCTGGCGGGATAATACTGCTTCTCATGGCTGTGGAGATGATAATGGAGGGAAATCGCCCGAAATCATCGGGATCCGGTGCTAAGGACTATGACATCGGGATTGTGCCCTTCGCTACACCGATGCTCGCCGGGCCTGGTGCAATCTCCCTCGTAATAATACTGATGAAGGGTACTATCATCGACAAAATTTTCACGCTTCTCTCAATCCTTGCAATATTCGCACTTGTGTATATATTCTTCGACAAATCCACGGTAGTTTCTAAATTTATAGGGGATAAGGTCATGAAGGCAGTTTCGAGGATATTCGGCCTTCTGCTAGCAGGATTTGCCATACAGTATTTCATCAACGCTATTATGATTCTCATGACACTTTGATAAGCAGATCTTGCACTTCATTTACAGATCCAGATTCTTGCCGGTAATATTATTATATAATGCAGGTTTATGGTTCAATGGGGCAGAGACCATGATATACATAAGCGAGGAGGAGGTTAATCAGAATTATGACATGAAATCGTCCATAGATGCCATGAAACATGCATTTGAGGCACTGCACTCGGGAAAAGCCTCTGTATCGATCAGGCAGAGAACTCCGGCTGGCAGTTCCATTCTGAATACTATGCCGGCAGCGATCGCTGAATACGGCATATCCGGTTTAAAAGCCTATATCGCTACTCCGAAAGGGGCCCGTTTTGTTGTCATTGTCTTTGACACTGAAACGTCCGATCTAATTGCGGTTATTGAAGCAAACCGCCTTGGCCAGATAAGAACCGGAGCAGTCACAGCATTTGCAACATCGATCATGCATTCGGGCAGTGGAGATGTGTTCACGCTCATAGGATCAGGATTCCAGGCCGAAACGCAGCTTGAGGGGATGATAAACGTAAAAAAGCCGTCCGAAATCAGGGTATACTCATCGCACATTTATAATGCAAAGAATTTTGCGGACAGGATGGGAAATAACTTCGGGATAGACATAAAACCTTTTGACGACATTAAAAGGGCTCTTAAAGATGCGGATATAATAACCAGCATAACGAACAGCAGGGAACCCATAATTTTCAGGGATATGATCGGTGAAAATTATCATATAAATCTCGCCGGAGCAAATGTAACCGAGAGAAGGGAGGCAGATCTTTCCGTATTCAGCGCATCGGACCTTGTCGTTTCCGAGCATCTGGAGCAGTCCATAATTGAATCATCCGAGATATCCGGATTCCTGAAGATCGGCGGAAAGGTGGCCGAGCTGAAGGATGTTGCCGGTAATCCGAAAGAATTTTCAGGAAAGAAGAGAACAGTGTTCAAGTCCATGGGCATCGGCATTGAGGATGTTGCATCCGCATATGTTGTACTTAAAAACATGGGGATACTGTAAATATTGATCAGAAAAAACTGTCCAGTGTCCCATTTTTTCTATTTCCAGAATCGGGGTTTTTCGATTTCTCTCCAGAAACGTGGAAACTATCAAGATTTGACTGGCTTTTCTCCCCCGGTATTTCCTTCCTGAAAACGTCTATGACCCTGTTCAGGGTTTCTTCCAGACGCTTTGCATAATAATCCCAGTCCGGTTTAATTTCAAATGCCTTTCCGTAAATGTAGGGCTCAACTTCCTGCGGTGTCCTCTTTCCATTCGTTACTATCCATGAGACCTTCATTCCCGGCACAAAAGTTTCACCGCGCTCAATCAGTTTTTTTGCTGTCCTGATATTTGCAAGCGATTCTGTATTTGCCTTATAACTTCCGAATGATTTGGCGGTTCTTGATATCACAAGTTCCTCTATGTTTACCGAGGTATCGCCGCTCCGAACCTTCTTCACCAGATCCTCCGAGTATTTTATTGCTCCGTCAACATCCCGGTTAAGTATATAATCGATGACCTTTGAAAGTGCAATGCTCTGCAGATCAAATGAATCTGTACGTCTTACCTCATATCCCCGGACTATTATCTCGCCTCTGGATTCAGGAGGATAGACACAGCGCCCGGCATAGCGTTTTTTTGCTCCGTGCGAGAACAGCGGATCGAAAACCATCTGGAAATCCAGCGTGAGATTCTCGGTCTTTGAGAGCCTTTCGCTGAGTTCCTTTCCGGTCATGATGGCATCCTCTGTCGTATTTTTCTCTGATTCTATAAAAACGCTGTCAGTATCGCCGTATATGACTTTCAGGCCCTGCTGCTCTATAACGTCTATGATGTGTTTTATGGTCGTTCTTGCAAATGCGGTTATTGCGCTGCCGATCCTCTGGTCGGTGAATCTGTAAAATGATGAGGCAAGTACGCCGTAAAAGGTATTCATAACAACCTTGATGGCCCCCTGGATCCCGTCAAGAAAGTTCTTTTCATCGGCACTCCCGGCTTTCTTCATCCTTGCCTTCACGTTATCGCGTTCGTTCATCAGGTCATTGAGTATCTGGGGGATCAGGCCAACCTTCCTTTCAGGAGAATCGAACCTTATTCCGGTTGGAGAGATAATTTCACCCTCCGGATCCAGTGTTGTGAAGCATACGTTGTACTTTATGATCATGGAAGGGTACATGCTTTTGAAATCAAGGACTATTACATTAGAATAGAGCCCTGCCCCGATCGTATGGACATATCCGCCCTCTATCTCCCCTTCCTTTGTTTCGTGCATGTTCATTGGAACGCCTATACCCCTTCTGTCAGCAGCCCTGATCAAAATGGAATCGACATAATTGCTTGTTCCACCGTTCGCAACATCGTCCATGGGGAGTTTTGCAACGGTTGACATGAACATGTACCTCTCAACCACATGAAGCTTTTCAAATATCCTGAGCGTAAGATCTGCATCTTTTATGCAGTATTTGATCACATCTTCCCTCCTCTTCTGCCATTCGTTTTCTATGTTGAGGCGGTCGACGTCGTTTTTTCCTTCTCCAAGAAGTACATTTGATACGTAATCAAGGCTTTCATGTTTTGGATGCATTATCTTCTTGACACTCCACCACGTATCATTAATCAGCCTTCCGTGAACTCTCCAGAACTGTTCAACTATCCTCCTTGGCTGGGACCTGTCCCTTCCTGCATCAAGGCTAATCCCGTATTTCCCCATCCTTGAGAGTATTACCGGGAGATCATAGCCATCGCTGTTGTAGCCAGTCATTATATCCGGATCTTCCTTGCGTATGAGATCTGCAAAGCCTTGCAGGATATCGCGCTCATCTCCTGAAATGCTCCCTTCTTTCCTTTCATTTCCCTGCTTTGTGACATATCCGATTACAAAGATCCTCCCGTATTCATCCTTTCCCTCTTTCTGAATCGCATTCTCTATGTCAAAGCTCAATACTTTCAGATCCGGGTTGAAAGGTTCAACGTTCTCTATCCTATCTATCCTCAAAACGTAATCAGTTGTGAATTCCGCTTCCTTTTCCCGGATGTCGTCACCGGTGATCTTTACGCATGATCCCAGATCGAAGTCATAGATAAACCTGTGGTGGAAAGGTATGTCGGCTGCAAGAACTTCAAACGGGCATTTTTTCCTGAAATCCGGCACCTTCCACGGTGAATGTATATAAACCTTCAGAACATCCACATCCCGGCCCCTCAGCCAGAGTTTTTGCTGATCAGCCTTTATAAATTCAGGATCGCTTTCAAGGTTCTTCACATAATCCTGATCCGGAGACACCACGTAAAAATAAGGCTTGAATCCAAAGTAAAGAGCAGAAACCGATTTTCCATCCGCTGTGCGGCCGAATAATTCGACAGCAACATCCCTCTGCCTGTAAGAGGCGGAAACCAATCTCATGCTTATTTCCATTTGATTACTAAATACCTATCCGTTTATAATAATTTCCTCCCGGCCTTTTCTTTAATCAACAAACTTTAAGAGATCATTTTGCCTGATCTTCCTGTTGGAGAGCAGTTTTGAAAAACTAATGGCTGCATTCGTGTCCCTTTCCGGCCTGATTACTATGATCTTTGGCATACTGGCCCTCAGGGGTGCTCCGCAGTTCATAAACCCGGTTTTCCGGAACCCGCTTGTTCTGGGAATAAGGGATGGCATAGCTTTCTTTTCCGTTTTAATAGGCTTCGTAATAATAAGGGTTGGTTTTTCTCTCAAGAATATGGCAAGGAGAACGTGGAGAGTCGCCTTCATATCGATAATCGCAACAACAGCTATCATGTCGTTCAATGGCCTTGCCCTTTTTTATCCGACGCTCATTGGCATAGCGCTCAATGTTACCGTAATTGTCATGCTGCTTCGCCATGTGAAAGATTACACGACGCAGTCGGGAAGAATAATGAGTCCGGAGCTCATAACTGCACTGATAACCGTTACGTTTACAGTATCGTATGGAATCGGCGGTACACTGTTCCTGGGATCACAGTTCAGGCCGCACATAACAGATCTTGGAAACGCCATATATTACACCGGCGAAACGGTAACGACGCTTGGTTTTGGAGACATCCTGCCCGTTACTCTGGAATCGAAACTCTTTACAATTTCCCTGGCTATTTTAGGAATTGCAACCTTCTTCGGGGCGGTGACTGCCCTTATTTCCCCGATGATAGAAAAAAGGATTGGTGGTATCGTGAATATAATGACAAAGCATCAGATAGAAACTCTTGATGGATACGTTCTTGTACTTGGCTATTCCAGCTTCATTTCGCTGTATATAGACCAGATGAAAGATAACGGAACAACGGTGGTAATAGTTGATGATGAGAGTGGCAATATCGAAGCTTTGAGGGATCGTGGTTTTAGCGTAATAAACAGAAAGGCTGATGATGAGGATATCCTTCTCTCCTTCAATCTTCAAAAGGCAAAGCAGATAATAGTGTCATCCGGAAATGACGGCTACAACATGATGATTCTATCATCGTTAAAGGAATCCGGAACAGTTGATATGAAAAAAGTGAATATTATTGTAAATGAACACAGGAACAGGAAAAAATTTGAAGGAGAAAATATAAATATAATTGATCTGACGTACATGATAGGCGAAAATCTTAAAAATTCGTTGCACTGACAGCATAAATCAATATCTGTGATTTAAAGAAGTTTAAGTATTTAAAAGTAATAACTATAAATATGGCAAAAGTAAGATATTATGCCACACTCAGGCCGATAACAAAAACGAAAAGTGATGACATAGATCCTGTTGATGATGTGGAATCGCTCCTTTCACTGCTGATAGAAAAGTATGGAACTCCCTTCAGGAATGCCCTTTTCAACGGTGATTCGCTGTTCAGCAATGTTATTATCCTTCTAAATGGCAAAAACGTGAATTCCATCGAAAGACTTAAGACTAAAATAGGAAAGGATGATAATATTGATATTTTCCCTCCTGTTGCAGGAGGATAAGAATTTATAATTTATAGAAGTCAAGATCCAGGTTTTTAAGTGTCTCCTCCTTTGGATACCCTTTCGCATCCCATCCTCTCTCGCGATAATAATCCTTCAGCAACGCATCCAGCGGTACAGTTTGACCCTTATTCGGGCCCTTCGGTATGCCATTCTTAATGTACCTTTCCGGAAGCCTGTCCTCTTCGGGCTTTATCCCCGCCTTCAGGTTGAACAGCCTTTCCATGTTCCATACACGTTCCGCTGCCTTCATTATTTCATCTTTCGTATAGTCGAATCCTGTTACAGCATTTATAAGATCGAGATAGTCATCCAGGTTGAGAGCGAACGATGGGAACTGGCAGAGGCCGGAACAATCCATGACTTCCGTGAAATCCTGTACGTACTTGACGAGAGCCGCTTTTCCCTCGAACTTTGTTGGTTCAGAGACCGGCTCTACGCCGAGTATTTCGTTTGATATCGTATACGCCCTCATGTGAGAACCGCCGATATTGCTTGTCGCATATTCCAGTGCCATACCCCACACACCCCTGGGATCGTATGCTGCGAGTTCCTGGCCCTTAACACTCATAGAAGATTCAGGAGATCCGTACTTTTCAGCAAGCCTCCTGGATCCTTCTGCAAGTATATTCCCGAAGCCTCTCCTGTACGCAAGCGTTTCACTCATTTCAAGTACAGCGCTTGTATTTCCGAACCTGGGCTTCGTTGGGCCAACGTCCCTGTCCGGTATCTTTCCATTCTCATAAAGTTCCATTGCACATGACATTGTCTGACCTGCGCTGATCGTATCATAGCCGAGCCTGTCAGCGTTGTCGTTTGCGCTTATTATGGTGTAAAAGTCGTGAACCCCGGTATTCGGCCCGAGGGACCATGTGCTTTCGTATTCTGGGCCTTCACTCTCCCTTCCGTTTAGTGTAGTAACACGGCCGCATCCTATTGGGCATGCAAAACATGGCTGATTCCGCAGAAGATATGTTTCAGCAAGCGTCTCACCACTTACCTCGTCCGCAATGGGATCATCGCCGGAAACCGTGGAATTCTTTTCAGAATATATGCCGGACCTGTTTATGATGTTGGTGAGGACCTCCGTGCCAAACTGCGTCAGACCCTGTGATGTAACTGGATTTTCCTTGATCTTCTTCAACATTTTTGGAAGGACAACACGGTATTTCTCCGGTTCAGCAATGGTCGGCATTCTTCCCTTTGTAACAACAACTGCCTTCAGGTTCTTCGATGCCATTACTGCACCGACACCGTTCCTGCCGGCGGCCCTGTGCTTGTCATTCACAACGGAGGCAATTTTCACAAGGTTCTCTCCGGCTGGCCCTATGCATGCAACGCTGATATTTCCGCCAATCCTCTCATTCAGCAGATCAGTGGTTTCAAAGACGTCCTTTCCCCAGAGATCAGATGCGTCCCGTATCTCCACTTTCCCATCATCCACAAAAAGATAAACCGGTTTTGGCGATTTACCGGTGAATATAATCATATCAAAGCCCGTATGCTTTAATTTTGCCCCGAAATAGCCACCGGAATTGCTTCTCGTTATCGTCCCGGTCAGCGGGCTCTTGGTTACTATCATATATCTGGCTGCGGTTGGTGCATTGGTTCCGGTTAACGGTCCGGGGGCCATTATCATCGGGTTATCTGGCGAATACGGATCTATCTTCGGATCGGCTTCGTCTACGTAATATCTTGTGGCCAGGCCCTGTCCGCCGATGTAATCGCGTGCCCATTTCATGTTGGTATTTTCAGTGGTAATTTTTCCGGTTGTAAGATCAACTCTCAGGAATTTTCCTGTAAATCCACCAGTCATTTCTATCAATAATAACAGTGATAGTATCTATATAAATATTGCCAAAATTGTCATGAACGTTGAAAATCCCTGCAAAAATCATCATGCC
>JAVRLS010000028.1:0-13116 GCA_031961205.1 Thermoplasmataceae archaeon
TTAAGCCATACTCTGGAACGGGTGGAATTCATTTGAATATCCTTTATTCACTCAATATAAATCCGTGATCAAAAAATCAATAAATCCATTTGATATATCCAGAGTTATGGGGCTTCTTTCCTCAAAAGATTTTATGTTCAATAACAGAACGCTATGGGGCGTAAGTATAGCGGCCTCAGTGCGTTCTATAGGATACGGAGCCACATGGCCGTTTATGGCTGTATATTTTGATGAATATCTACACGTAAATTTGCTGATAGTCGGCATAATATTCACACTCAATGCCGCCCTTTCAATTGTATTCAGCCTTGCAAGCGGCTACATATCCGATGTTATGGGGCGGAAGCGGACACTTCTGGCTGGAACAGCAATTGGATTCATTCTCTATATCCTGCTTGCAGCATTTATACATGCATCTATTTTCCTGATATCTTTCCTTTTTGTGATGACAGCTTTGTCGGGATCAATGGTCTATCCAGCAGCCAATTCTATAGTGTCAGATGCCACTTCCGGAGAGAACAGGAAAATGGGATATACCATTTACAGAATAATGGCAAATTTAGGATGGGCTATCGGCCCGCTGGTAAGTGCATTTATATTTTCGTATGGTTTTTCATTCGTGTTTTTATTTGTGGCAATTGCAAACGTTTTTTCATTCGGCGTATCATACATATTCGTAAAGAAGAATGTTAAATACAGGTCAACAAAAAATTCGTTCTTTGTAAGGGATAGCAACCTTTTTCTGTTCAGCATTCCGGTGCTCCTTATAATGATAGTAGCATCGCAGTTTTCAGTTACTCTCCCGCTTTACGTCACTAAAATCCTCAAGATAATGGTAAGCAATCTAGGGTATTTTTATGCCGTCAACGGCACAGTAGTTGTTATAGGCCAGTATCCAATCTCCAAAATTATGTCCCGATATCCACAGATATACTCCATGGTATATGGATCCATATTCTACGTTTTTGGATACCTGCTGGTAACCTTCTCAAATTCTCTCTGGAAACTCATGGGTGATATGGTTGTCATAACAATAGGCGAGAACCTCACATCACCGAGCATCAGCACCATAGTATCCAGCATGGCGCCTGATACAATGACCGGCCGTTATATGGGTTTCATAGGCATGATGAACCAGGTTGGAAGGACAGCCGGGCCATCAATAGGAACTGCCATCATGTACCTGCTGATAATAAAACCATACCTTATATGGCCAGCAATAAACGTCTTCGGTATATCCGCAGCATTGCTCTTTTACCTGTTCAAGCATAACCTCACCTTAACTAAAAAACCGAACCCCGTTCCCAGATGATTGCATTAATCCGGATCCATCTTCACGGGTTTTCAGGAAATCAGCAATGGTGTGCAAAAGCAGTTCATTCTTTTTTCTTCTTTTTATGGAAACCCTTACAGCTCCTTCCCCGAGTTCTGGAAAATCATCAAGGACCCTGACCAGGATCCCCCTCTTAATGGCAAATTTTTCGAGATCTTCCGGATCCTCAATTGAAAACGAAACATAATTCGCTACGGGTTCTCCAATTATCTGAAGCCCCAGCTTCGAAAGCCTGTATATCATAAAATGGCGTTCCCTTTCTGTATTTTTGATGGCCTTATCCCTTACATTGACCATATCAATTCCTGATATGAAATCAAGTGCTGGCTGGCATACAGACCATGTCTCCATGAGGTTTTTAAAATTCGTTATATTTGCTTCGCTTGATATGAGGTATCCAAGCCTCAGTGAAGGCATGGCAAAGATCTTCGTAAGTGAACGGCCCAGCAGCACATTTGGATTTTCCAGTGCTATTTCTGCCAGTTTTTCAGAATACTCAGGGACAAAATCCCCGAATGCACTGTCTATGAAAATATAGGCATTTTTTTCAGCGGATACCCTGCAAAGTTCCTCTATAATTCCCGTATCTACGATCTCCCCTGTGGGGTTATTTGGTGTTACGATGAACATAGCATCGTACCTGTAATTCCTTACAATTCCAGTGTTTTTTTTCATAATATCAAGTTTCAGTGTTGAATATTCGATCTTCCGATCAATAGCTGCCTTCTCATATTCTGAAAATGCCGGCTTTATTATCAGTGGATGTCTTATGGAGTAGAAATCAAAGAATCTTGCTATGAAATAGTTCAATCCGGGGCCTATTACGATATTTCCGGCACCAACGCCTGCATAATCGGCTATTTTTTTCTCATATTTACCGTAGTATGTTTCCGGATATGACGCATACCTGCTCCGGATGCCAAACTCATTTATGTTTGAGCTGAAATCGATTATAGAATCAGGTGAAAGGCCTGCATTGTAAATATTTCCACCGTGCTTGACCATCATTCCGCTATGGCTTTCTCAAATAATATTTGATCCATGCAAAATATCTATATGGTAGCAACGGGCCTTCATACTGCTTATAAATATTCTTCCAAAGAATGACAGATAAAAGATTAATTTTCTGCACAATATTGCACTGCTGTATTGCATTTTTGAGAAAAACCGATCAACCATCAATTCCCATTGTAACGGCTATAGTAAAAAACTATCAACAGTTTGCCGGTAAAGAAAAATACCGGCATATCAGTTTCCTGTTGATAGGCCGTGGTATCGGCGTGATGTCCTAAGAAGTCCCTGATCCGTGGATATATACAGAAAATAACAGCAGAAAACACTCCATAACTCCATCATTACAAACACGGGCAGGATTATTGCAACCGGGATCCGGGTACCTTAAAGATTCGAAACATATATATTCCTGCCGTAAATAAGGGATAGAATTCTGCAATGAAGTGTTAGCATGACGGATCTTCTCCAGGAATTTGAAGAGAAACGAGAACTTTTAAGAAAGATGGTCGAAGAGAGCATTAAGAAAAGGGACGAAGCTGCACAGGAAAGTCGCAATAATGCACAGCAAAGAGACGAGCTCAACGCCAAAGTTCATGAGATGCGTGAACAGGTAAAGGACAAGATATCACAGAAAAATGCCCTTATAGAAGAAGTCCAGAAAATAAGGGCTGAAAAGGAAGAGCATTTCAAGAAGCTGTCTGAACTTCGCAAGGAGTACAGAAAAATAGCGGACGAATCGAACTTTACAAACATAAGCCCGAAAGAAATCAAGAACAAGGAAAAAGAGATGCAGAAACTCATAACAAAGCAGCAAACCATGCAGCTCACCAAGACCGAAGAAGCTAAAATAGTTCAGGAAATAAAAAAATATTCAAACGAAATCAAAAAAATGAAAGAAGAGAGGACCAAGCAGCTTGGTGAAAATGAAAAAGTAAAAGCTCTTTTGTCGCAGATTGATGAAGAAAAGGTTCTGGCAAGGGATTTCAAGAAGAAAGCTGAAGAAATATCGAATCAGATATCCGATATAAGCAATGATATAAACAAATCTCTGCAGGAACTTGATGAAGTAAGGAAGAAAGCGGATGAATTCCATGAACAGGCAATTCAGTTCGGGAAGGAATCTGAAAAGAATCACGAGGCATTCATACAGGCCAAAAATGATCTGAGAGACCTTGAAAAAGTGATAAATGGCCTGAAGACGAAAAAAAGAGTTTCGAAAAAGAAGGAGAAAGAGGACGAACTTCACAAGAAAGCATCTGTACTGTTTGAAAAATTCAAGAACGGGGAAGAACTCACTACTGATGATCTACTGATCCTTCAGAAAGCAGGCTTCCTGTGAAATGAATTTATTCAGGATCGGGTACTTGCTGATAATAATCGGTACAGTATCCCTGATAGTACTTTCGATATACGGGCTCGCCCATTTTGCTCTCTTTATAATTTTTCCTGTTATTTATGGAAGCGGTCTCTCGGCAATACCATTCGCATTGATATTCTTTGGAATACTTGTTATCTTTATTGCGCCCCTGTACAGGATTTATCGGCCCGCAGGCGCCGAGCGTATGGATACGGGGAATTACGGGCCCGGGAAAGCCGGTAGCGAAGAAAATGATAAAAAGAGGAAAAGTTCTTTCGGAGGCTTCTTAATGATAGGCCCGGTGCCGATCATATTTGGCAATGATAAAAAATTAGTTTATATATCAATTATAATAGCCATCCTAATACTGCTGATTTTCCTCCTCCGTTATCTCTGACGAAAGGGCCACGTCAAATATTCTGGACCCGTTCTGTAGATTAAGCCTCTGCGAAAGAACGCTGTTATAAATTTCGCATTTTTCCCCTATCGATGTGTTCTGCATTATCACAGATCCCTCTATTTTTGACGATTTATTTATTTTCGATGATGACATAAGCACAGAATCTGATATTTCAACGGAATCGCTGATGGAAACATTATCGTATATCACGGAACGATCTATCTTCACGTTCTCTCCTATCTTCACGTTTTCCCCTATATAAACAGGTGATTCCATAACGGTGTCTTCGGGTACATTGGATTTTATTATGAAATTGCCTTCCTTTTGTTTACCGAAAGGCTTCCCGTATTTTTCGGTCATTATCTGGTTTGCCTTTATCAGGTCCTTTGGCCTTCCGGCATCAAGCCATGTCCCCCCTATGATGTATCCGTTTATGACAACTCCTTCGTTCATGAGCTTCGGGAACAGGTCCTTTGCGAAATCATATACCTTTCCACGCGGGATATAATCAAGTATCTCCGGCTCAATAACGTATATCCCTGCGTTGATTGTATTGGAGAAAGTTTCGTTCTTTGAAGGCTTTTCAAGGAACCTTACTATCCTGTTCGCATCATCCATTTCTGCAATACCGAACTGTGCCGGATCATCAACACGGGTAAGGGCTATTGTTATAAGGCTCCCGAGTTTTCTGTGTTCCTCAATCATCTTCCTCATATCAAAATCCATGAGTATGTCGCCGCTCCCAACGATGAAGGTATCGTTCAGGAATTTTTCCGCCAGCTTTACGCTTCCAGCTGTCCCGGCGGCGTCCTTTTCGACGGAAAAGAGAACGTTCTGATCGTAATTTTTATTTTCAAGAACTCCTTTTATCAGGGATTCAAATTTATAACCGGTTGTGATTATAATATCTTTTACATTAGCCCTGTAAAATGAATCAAGGGTATACGCTATAACCGGCTTTCCAGCAACAGGAACTAGCGGTTTCGGAATGGAATACGTTATCGGCCTCAGCCGTGTTCCCTTTCCTCCGGCCATTATAATTGCCTTTTCTGACATGATTATAGTAACAAAGGGTGCAATATAGCTTTTATCCAATTCTATAAATTTTTCAATGATCCGGAATATGCATAAGGATAATATTAAAATATTATATAAAAATTTTAATAGTAACCGGAGAATTCAACATCATACTTCGGGATCGACACGCCAGTTCCATTTTCCACATGCCCTATTTCCTTGACTGGAATACGGTTGCGCATGATGTTGAGAAAATCAACGCGGTCACTCGCATCTATTACCATGACAAATCCCGTGCCCATGTTGAATATCTCATACATCTGTGAATAGGTCAGATTTCCTAGCTTCATGATCTGGTTGAATACATTCTGCGGTTCAACAGGATCGTCTATTACGTAGTGCAGATCTTTCATGCGCCCTATGTTCTTGAAGCCGCCGCCAGTTATATTGGCCATTCCCTTTATATTTATTATGCTCATTATATCCAGCACTTCCCTGACATATATTCTTGTCGGCTCAAGCAGTATTTCAGATGTTTTTTTACTTTCCCCCGGAAACTTGTCTGCCATTCCTATTTCATTCTCCTTCAGTATTTTCCTGATCGTAGTGTATCCATTGGAATGAATGCCGCTGCTTCCGAGGCTGAATACTATGTCACCGTCCCTAATCTTCTCTCCGTCCACTATCTGGCTCTTCTGTACTATGCCCAGGACTGCGGCGGATACATCTATATGATTCACGATGTCAGGGACAACTGCCGTCTCACCCCCAACTATCGATATATTTGCTATCTGCGCACCCACGTTGAACCCTATTCCCAGTTGCCTTGCTATATCATCATCAAGATCTTTCATGGCCAGATAATCGACAATTGCAATTGGCTCAGATCCAACGGTTATGGCATCGTTCACATTCATTGCAATGCAGTCTATCCCTATGGTGTCAAATCTATTGGCCTCCTCAGCGATCATTGTCTTTGTTCCAACGCCATCATTATTAAAGCTTATGGCAAAGTTGCCCAGATCGATCAGAGATGTGAATCCTCCGAAGAAACCTATATTTTTGAAGTCGTCACGTTTGAACTTGATCTGCCTTAAGAAAGTGCTTACGAACTCCCCCTGCATTTTTCTGTTTATAATACCATCCTTGACTTCACGCATATAAAGGATATAGCATCATTAAATAATTTAGTTTTGATTTTGAATTCCAGGAATTTGAAAATAGTCGTTATTATTTTATAAATACATAGAATCAAGGCACGTTTTTATAAGCAAAACCGATATCATGCCATGAGCAAAGAAGATGCTTATGAGATAAGAAATCTTGCAATGCAGCATAACGAATTTTTCGCTAACAGCATTGGCCTGATTGCCTCCGAAAATGTTATGAGCCCGATGGCAAGGGAAATCATGCTGAGCGATCTCGAATCCAGGTACGCTGAAGGGCTACCGCATCACAGGTATTATCAGGGAAACTATTATGTTGACCTGATCGAGGATAAGACAAATGAACTGCTTGCGAAACTTTTCAGAACAAAACAGACGGATCCGCGCCCTGTTTCCGGAACGAATTCCAATTCAGCGGCTGTATACGCCCTTACAAAACCAGGAGACCTCATCGCCGTTCCGTCACTTTCAGGGGGCGGCCACATAAGCGCTGCAAAGTTCGGAATCGTTGGTTTCAGGGGTGTGAAGACGGTCAGTTACCCTTACGATGAGGAAACTATGACTGTAGATCCGGACGCAGCATCAAAAATGATAATCAAGGAGAAGCCGAAAGTATGCCTCTTCGGGCAGTCGGTATTCATGTTTCCAGCACCTCTGAAGGAGATGAGCAACGCCTTCTCAGAAGTGGGCTGCAAGGTATGGTATGATGGCGCCCATGTGCTTGGCCTTATAGCCGGTGGGAAATTCCAGGATCCGTTGAGGGAGGGGGCCCAGCTTATAACTGGAAGTACCCATAAGACATTCCCCGGGCCCCAGCACGGAATAGTGCTTGGAAATATGGAAGAGGATGACTGGGATAATGTAAGGCATGCAGTTTTTCCAGGAGTATTAAGCAACCACCATCTCAGCGCCATGGCGGCCCTGGGCATAACCGCAGCTGAAGAGCTGGAATTTGGAGAAAAATATGCATCGGCGATAATAGAAAACGCAAAGACACTTGCACAGGAACTTTATTCGCTCGGTTTCAAAGTACTCGCAGAAAAGCGCGGATTTACGGAATCGCACACCATGGCTGTGGACGTTTCAGGTAACGGTGGCGGAAAATACGTTGCTGAAACTCTTGAAAGTGCGGGAATTGTCCTTAACAAGAATCTCCTTCCATGGGACGACAACAAAAAATCGCAGAATCCGAGTGGAATAAGAATCGGAACACAGGAAGTTACAAGGATAGGGATGGGAAAATCAGAGATGAAACAGATTGCCGATTTGATTTACAGGGCCATAATCAAGAAAGAAGATGTTAAAAAGATTAAGGAAGAAGTAAAGGAGATGAAAACCACTTTCCATACTGTGAAATACTGCTATGGAGATATGGATGCATACAAATACATTAAGCTGTTCTGATCTTATATATCGAGGTACAGCTCAATGGGGGCGTGATCCGATCCGGTCACGTTTTCCAGTATTTTTGAGGATTTTACGTTATTTCGAAGTTTTTCGGAAACTATAAAATAGTCTATTCGCCATCCTATGTTCTTCTCTCTTGCATTGAACCTGTATGACCACCATGAGTAGTGGCCGCCGTCTGCTGTGAAAAGCCTGAAGGTATCAATGAAACCGCTGTTCAGGAAATCAGTCATCCATTTCCTCTCTTTTTCCGTAAATCCCGCATTATTTACATTGTCCTTCGGCCTGGCTATATCTATTTCTTCGTGTGCAACATTGAAATCCCCGCAGATCACAACCGGCTTATTTTTCTCAAGGTCCTTCGCATAATTAAGAAATTTTTCATTAAAATCCATCTTAAAATCGAGTCTTGTCAGCCCATGCTGGGAATTAGGAAAATATGTGTTCACAAAGTAAAATTTATCATATTCAAGCTGCAGTATCCTGCCCTCAGCATCTTCAAAGCCCTTTGATGATGAAACAGGCTTTTCCCTTGAAAGTGCCATTGTGCCACTGTATCCCTTTTTCTTTGCAGGATTCTGATAAACGTAGTATCCAAGATGGAAGATCTCCTCCGGAGTGCTTTCCTCATCCGTCTTTGTTTCCTGGAATGCTATCAGATCGTAGTTTCCGTTCTTTACTGTATCAATAATGCCATTTTTCACAGCTGCCCTGAGCCCGTTTACGTTCCATGAAAGAAATTTATACATGCAAAATTAATGCCGGCACGTTTTATATTTTTTGTGCTTCCATAGAATCTGAAAAAAATTAAGCTGCAGAATGCCGGAATTTTAAATTTAATGTTAATGTGGTCTATTAAATAACAATAACTTTATGATTAAAATTAATATCAATAGAGCATGAAAATAGCAATAGTATCTGACGAAGAAAAGAATATAACGCCGCTGGATCAGGGTTCAGAAATAATGATTTTCGACGATTCAACAGGAAAAGCCGAAAGATACGAGAATCCGGGCTTTGCAAATCCGAGAGGAGGAAAGGAGATCGCAATGAGCATTATATTGAAGCTCAAGCCGGATGCGATACTGGTTAAGGAGGGATCGCTCTGCCCGGGATCCTATGGCATGTCCCTCGGGAAGCTGAAATATATACCGGTGGAAAGCGACAACGTTGACGAGAATCTGAAAAATGTACCGGAACTCAAAAAAAGGGCTGAAGACAGTCTGAGTGAGGATTTCTTCAGAGAATAATTACAAATTTTTTAATCCATAAACCTGACGGCGTAGCTTTTCCCTGACTTTGAAAGTCGTATTAGCTTGAAAAATCAACGGGATCCTGTAAATAATCAGCAGAGAAACAGGCTTTCTCTGCATCGATGCCTATACGGAACTGTGAAAATTGCATTCTAATCATAGCCTGAAACCTTTGAAACAATATCCGCAATACGTATTGCTTCCGGCATTTTTCCCCTTACCGTGTTGGATACTACCAATCGTAAAGCTTCCTTTAAATTTATTCCCGCATAATTTATATAAATTTTGTATTTTCCATTATAAACCGGTACAGGTTCCATCTTCCTCAGAACTCCTATTCCCTGAAGATCCTTCAGGTGGAGTTTAATGGCATTTTCCATGGAGGCGATGTCGGGTTCTCTTCCGGTTACTGATATTACAGGTATGCCTGTATCGTAATTCAACCTGTAAATATCACAGATATTGAACCCACCGAAGGTTATCCCGTTAAGAATTATTGCCCTTATATTGCTTTTAAATCGTGAATCTATTATTTCCAGTATCCTCAGGTTGACGTCGTTGCCATCAACTTCTATACGGTTTTTTATTATGCCCTCTATGTAGCCATCAAGCCTCATTACCACGCCGATTATGAAAGAGTACCTGTCACCTTTGAAAAATGGTGTGTCATCTATCCCGAGAACACGTATTCCCCTCTTGAAGATCCGGTTTTCCACTGTCAATCAGATCCCTTTTCTTTCCATGAATTTCCTTGTTGAATACCTCACCTGGTGGCTTCTCGGGAATTCACGGTAAAATGCATCTTTTATTGTCTTTTCCATATTACTGCCTTCAAGCTCTGTTTTTTTGTTTTCATATCCAGTTTCGACGAGAAAAATATGGTCATCTTCAGTCCTGATTATTTCCAGGCCCCTGTCTTTCTTAAAAGTTTTAAGTTCCACCTCATATCCCGGCTTCAGTTTCCTGATCATCGCCATAGTTGTTCTCAGAATTCCACTGGAAGATACCATTGGCATATGGTTAAGATCATTTGAATAAAATACATTAATTTTTTTAAATTCTTCCTGTGCAGTTTTTCATAATCTAGATATCCCCCTTGATGATACCGTAACATGGATAATCTTTACATTCCAATATATCAGGATGTTGTGGAGGCATCGAATTTTCTTAAGGGAAAGATAAACAGGACTCCTATGATAAAATCATCCAGCATAGGGAAGGAGTATTCTGCAGAAATATATTTCAAGCTTGAAAATTTTCAGAAAACAGGATCTTTCAAGGCAAGGGGAGCAATTTTCCGCGTGTCAAAGCTCACAGAAGCAGAAAAAAAGAAAGGAGTTGTTACCGCAAGTGCAGGAAATCATGCGCAGGGTGTGGCATACGCATCCATGGTTAACGGCATAGACGCAAAGATCGTGATGCCTGAATACACGGTTCCGCAGAAAATTAACGCCGTGATAGGCTATGGGGCATCCATAGTCCTGAAGGGAAAGGATTACGATGAAGCCCACAAATATGCCGAAGAGATAGCGGAAACAGAAGGCAGAACTTTCATAGAAGCATTCAATGACAGATGGGTCATATCTGGGCAGGGGACAATAGCGCTTGAAATGCTGCAGGATGTTCCGGATCTTGACATGATTCTTGTCCCTGTCGGCGGAGGCGGGTTGATTTCCGGCATTTCAATGGCTGCAAAGCACATCAAGAGCGATATAAAGATCATCGGAGTAGAATCAGATCTTTCAGATTCGATGCTGGAATCTATAAGGGAAAACCACATAGTTCCCCATACAAGCGGGGTAAGCATATGCGATGGCATTTCCGTCAAGTATCCGGGTGATCTCACATTTTCAATGGCAAAAAAATACGTTGATTCCATTGTTGCTGTTTCGGAAGAATCCGTTTCAAAGGCCGTATACAAACTTTTCGAGAGAAAGAAGATCGTCGTGGAACCATCCGGCGCTGTCGGAATGGCGGCAATCATGGAGGGCAAAATAGACGTTAAGGGCAAAAAAGTTGGAATAGTTGTATCCGGCGGAAACATAAACCCGCTCATGATGTCAAAGATAATATACAAGGAGCTTGAAAACAATGGGCAGCTGGTGAGGATAGAATGCACGATACCTGATCGTCCCGGAAACCTTTACCAGATAGCAGAAGTTATTGCAAAAAATGCGGGCAATATATATAATGCAGCCGTCGATAACCTCAGCAGGAGTACACCCCCAGGCTTTCAGACCGTATCATTTGACGTAAGCATAAGAAATGAGGATCATCTTGATCGAATACTCCGTGCGCTCGAAAAGTCGGGTTTCAGATTCAAAGTTGCATGATATACGATTTTTTTGGCATTCATATAAACTTATGCGATGGAATCTATGGCCCCTCAGATGATACTTTCATGATCATCGAAAATGTGAAATGTACCGGAAAATCAATAGAGATAGGCTGTGGTACAGGGCTGGTTTCATTATATTTTAAAAGTAATGGCTGTAATATCGAATGCACGGATATCAACACGAAGGCCGTCGAATGCACACTGAAGAACGGTGAAGCCAACGGTCTGAAGATCAAGGCTTACCGGTCGGATCTTTTTGAAAATGTAGAGGGAAGCTATGATACAATAATATTCAACCCGCCATATCTGCCGGTTGAAAATGAGGACCCTGCATGGGACGGCGGAAAAACAGGCCTGGAAATCTCCGAAAGGTTTATTGTGCAGGCATATCCGGTTTTAAAAAGCGGCGGGCACATATATATGATACTCTCAGATCTTACCGACGTGAATGGCTTCATTTCCAGGCACGGAGAATATGTTTTCAGGGAAATTGCCAGGAACACGTTCGATTTTGAAGCCATAATCCTTTACAGCATTGAAAAGAGATGATGCATATCGTAAAGGAAAATGCCTGTGGTGATCATCATGCCAGCATGAAACGATCTTATATTCATGCACCGGTTCCAGTAGAAAATGAAAATAGAGTGATTGTGATCGCTAGAAAAGGATAAAGAGTGAATTATGCCAACAATCGATGAAAGAATAAAGGACATAGAAGACGAGATTAAAAAAACCCAGTATAACAAGGCAACAGAGCATCATATAGGAATACTTAAGGCAAAAATAGCCAGGCTCCAGATAGAGTCCAAAGCCCATAAAAAAGGTGGCGGTTATGGTTTTTCGGTCGCAAAATCCGGTGACGCGACGGTTTCGCTCGTAGGTTTCCCCAATGTTGGAAAGAGCAGCCTGCTCAATGCACTCACAAACTCGGAAAGTGAGGTCGGGTCATTTGCGTTCACAACGCTGAGGGTGATTCCCGGAACACTGGTTTACAGGGGAGCCGAAATCCAGATACTGGATCTTCCCGGAATCATCGAAAACGCATCATACGGTGCAGGAAGAGGAAGGGAGATCCTGAGCTCGGTCAGGGCCTCAGACCTTATTGTTATAGTCACCGATCCGGATACCGGCGGCCTGGACAAAATAATTGGAGAGCTTTACAATGCAGGCATGGTTGTCAATAAAAAGAGAAAGAACGTGGAACTGAAGAAAAGCGTTTCCGGAGGAATCAGGATACACAGGCCGAGGAATCTGCAGATAGATGAGGATTACATTAAAGAGATAGTGAAGGAATTCAAAGTGGCGAACTGTGATCTATACATCAGGGAAAATGTAACTGTGGATAATATAATTGAAGCCCTGCAGGGCGGATACGTTTACATACCCGCTATCATAGTGGTTAACAAAATAGATACGGCAAGGGGAAGCATAAACACAGAAGAACTGAAAAAATACGGCCCGGTAATACTTGCGTCCGCAAAAACAGGATACGGCATAGAAGATATAAAAGAGGGCATATTCAATTCACTGAACATGATAAGAATATACATGAGGGACAAAAGCGGAAAAGTTGATACAGAAAAGCCGCTGATACTTGTAAAGGGGTCAAAAGTCAGGGAAGTGTGCAGAAAGATAAACAGAAGCATGATTGACAGCTTCAGGTACGCTATAATATCAGGAAAAAGCCGGCCCATAGGAGAGCAGCGGGTAGGGCTTGATTACACCCTTAAGGACGAAGACATAGTTACACTTATAAGCAGGAACTGAAGAGGAAAGAAGCAGGATAATAATTTTTCGTCATCAGTTTCAAAATTTCAAATTAATGCATATT
>JAVRLS010000029.1:0-12929 GCA_031961205.1 Thermoplasmataceae archaeon
AATATCGTTATAGTTGCGGGAATTCTGGCATATGCATATATTGCATTCAGAACATTCTACAGAAAAAAAGTAAAATATGATTAGGCAGGAAAATCATTTCAGCGATGCGGCAACCCTGTTCCTGGCCTCAGTCATGTTTCTCAGTTTCTCCTCGCCTATTTTTCTGCTTCTTGTCCTGAGGCCGCAGTCGGGGTTTATGCGCAGAAGCTCAGGGTCCTGAATTATGCCAAGTGCATACCGTATCCGGTCCTCTATCAGGCCAACCGGTTCGATATAGTCTATATGGACATCCGTTACTCCTATGCCGAGGTATTTCTTCTTCTGGAGACTCTGATTTATGTCGTTGAAATACTTTATATCGTTGTAGCCCGGCCTTTCTGAATCTGATATGCCCCTTTCCAGCTTATCCCTGTTTGCATACTCCAGGTTGTATGCGTCTATATGAAGATCAGGTATCCTGTCATATACAAGCCGGTAGTCTGTGCTGTAACAGACATGCAGGCTCCTTTCTCCGGAGATTCCGTCCACGCTTCTGTTTATGGCTTCCACAGCAATATCCATCTCCGAAGGATGCGTAGTGGTCGCCGGTTCGTCTATCTGGACTTCGAATTTGCGGCCTCCGGAAATTGATGGCCATACGTTCTGTATATCCCTGATCTCCTCGTTGATTATCCTGGCATATTCCATGGCAAGGGCTTCCCTATCATCGTAATAATCATTGAATGACCAGTCCATCATGGTGTACGGTCCGGTTATTGGTATCTTCAGGGGTTTTTTCGTTGCCTTTGCCACGAATTTGACCTCATCGAGATGTATCGGGCGGATTCTCTTCAATTCCCCGGTAACACTTCCCTTCCTGTAATACCTGTTGTCAAATGATCTGACCATGCCGTAGAACTGTATCCCATCTATTTGCGAGGCGGGATGCTCATACATCTCCCACCTGGACATCTCTCCGCCTATGCCAACGTTGTCAATTCCGGTATTTTCAAAAATATTGATCGTTTCCAGAGTGGCTTTTTCAGCCAGTTTTTTAAATTCATCCGTTCCGTAAGCCTTATGGAAAACCGATGAAAGATACTCTGGCTTCCTGAAGCTTCCTATTTCCTGCGTATTCAATATACCCATCTCATTCACCTATTTTTCCTATAACTTCCACCTTTTTTTCGGCTACATTTTCAGGAAGGAAATCCATGTAATCCGTCGTCGTAACAAGAATGTTTTCTTCATCCCCTATTCTGGCGGCAATGTCTTCTGGTGTTTCGATTTTCGTCCTGAAGACATCTACGACTTTCAGTCCGGGAATCCTTGAATGTTTTTTTGCCACATTCAGGGAATCTTTTCCCGTTACTATGGAAGCAAAAGGATTCTTTATCCCCTGAAAATTTTTTTCCTCGATCCTGCCCCGGGTTATCAGGCTTACGTTGAATTTCCCGTTGAAGCCGTTAAAGAAGCTAAGATCAGTATGATCATACGGCAATGCGTCATAAAGGGCCACATCCTTAGTTTTGTATTCCGAAAGTATTTTTTCATATATCTGCAGAATCGATTCTGAAAATTTTTCCAGTGTTATTCCGGATTTATGAACTGACATCATATAAAACGAGTATGGAGAAGGGAAAAACGTTTTCGATCCATTA
Organism: Thermoplasmataceae archaeon; assembly: GCA_031961205.1. Classification (GTDB taxonomy): domain Archaea; phylum Thermoplasmatota; class Thermoplasmata; order Thermoplasmatales; family Thermoplasmataceae; genus JAVRLS01. The sequence continues at coordinate 1,641 of JAVRLS010000029.1, forward strand.
TCGATCTTGAAGAGCGGAAGAGGAAGGCTGTCCTCAAGTTCGCTAAAATCCCTTACACCTTTCCTCAGCCCTTTTATCGAAGAAACAAGGGGCTGCCTGTAAAATGTATTTGTTTCCAGGTATCTTGTCAGCGGGCCGAGTTCAATATCGTCAACTATAATCGAAAGGGGCCTGAATATATCATACCAGTTGAAGAGAGGATCCGTGTAATAACCTATATCATTCCTGGAAAAAATGTCAGAAATTCTGTCCTTCTCCCCCTGGATTGCTTCACTGATTTTTTCAGAACTTATGATCCCGCGTTCCCATTCACTTATTTTATGCCTTAGCGATTCCCTCTTCGGATAAATCCCGTAAACCATTTTTTCTACTTTCATGTTTAGCGCCTTTTAAATTGTCTCCAGAATTTCTCTGGCTATATCATTATGTCCGAGCGGCATGATGTGTATACCATCCACGTATCCATCAAGAGCTTCAAAAATGTTTCTTATCATTTTGATCGAATTACCTCTTACATCATCACCGGTAAGGAGTTTTTCCTTTGCCGTCTGTGATATCTCTATCCCCATGCTGTCTGAGAACTGTATCTGTGCCTTTTTATGAAGCGGAAGGAAACCGGCAATGAGCTTAAAATCTCTCTTTTTTATCCATTCCTTTTTCAGGTAATTCTCGGAAAATACCGCCTGGCTTATGAAAAAGTCAAAGCCGGCCCTGTGCTTGGCACGCACTATTTCCTCCTCCTTTTCCCTGTAAGGGTTGAGAGCTCCACCGATGGTGAAGTGCGGATCGAATTCCTTAATCTTTCCTGCAAGCTGAATGACATCGACCTCTCTTACCTCCTTTGACGCGTACTTACCATCGATGGGATCTCCTCCCAGAAGCAGAAGGTTCGTTATTCCAAGCTTCTTTGCAGTCAGAAGCTGTGAATAGATGTAGAGGAGATTCTTATCTCTCGGGGTTATATGCGGCATAACTATCACATCTTTTTCCATTGATGCCATATACAGGGATATGATGGGATCGATCGCCGGGGCACCCCTCGGGTTTTCAGGGCATGTCATTGCGTTCACTATCCCGTTGATCTCATCCCCCGCCCTTATGAGATCCTCCACTCCACCTGTCTTCTTCGGGACAATTTCGACTGATTTCACAAAATCAATGCCCTTGATGCTAGTGCTTCTCATTCAGGCATAGATTATATTATTACTAAAGAACTTTTTTTATTAAAATATTACTGAAAGTAATATCACTCACTTAATGTGCAATAAAAAGGCTTACGAAGATCGTAAATATAATTTTAATCCATCCGAAACATAATAGCTGAAATGTCATCTCTCAATTTTTTACTCCAGAAAAACGCAGGCATGGAATCGGAATCATGGAAAAGCTTAAGGAAGAAAAATTTCATTAGGAATGCACATTTCTGGATGAATAAAATGAAAATCGAGATAATCGGGCAGAATGGGGAAAAGCACATCATTGTCGGGACCTATGCTGAAAGAATTTTCATGAATGCATCAAAGACAGGAATCGCGCTGCTTTCATACATTAGGGAGTACACCTCATTCAGGGACGCCAGAGAGATTAACGTCCACGGTGAACCTTCCCGGAGTAGCAGTAACGCTGAATACGAAAATGAAATAACGGGAATTATTATCCATTTCAGGAACATCCCAATGATCGGCCGGGAATCGATTGTCATTAAGGGCAGGGAATGTGCCAGGATACTGAAGGAGTCCAGTGCACTGAATATGACTCCGGAGGAGTACCTTTCCAGTGAATTCTCCCCGTTCATCTCTGTCAGGAAGATAGAGATCCTTAAAGTATAATATGATCATATTTCATTTTTGAATAGAATCCAGGAAAAAAGTTTTGGATTTCCTTGCGAAGAGTTTATATGTGAATGTGGCAATAGGGAATTGAAATTGTTTCGTCGATAATTGATTGCATGACACGGAGCTATTCATAAATGGAGGTTATGATTGGTATGGCATTTCCCGGTGGAAATTATCCAGCTGACGGAGAGCTCGTTGAATTCGAGACAGAAGAAGAACCAAAATGGATCACGGTAAAACTGAAGGACGGTTCAATACTTCAGATAAAAATGGAAATTGTTTCAATACTCAGGAACGGAAACGATCCGAATACAGGCATACCTAACTATATGATCCAGGCCACTAATATAATAAGGCTTGTCAAGGTGCCAAAAGATCTTATCGTGAAGCCAAAAAAGGGCGGTGAACAGGGACAGCCTCTCTACAGATAAACTTTTGATTCTGTGTGATTATTTTACGGAATTTTTATTATCTGTGGATTAAGTTTTTAAGTAAGTTTGTTTTATTGCTTTGTGGATGAGAAAGACAAAATTATCGTAAATCTACTGCAGGATAATTCGAGGATAAGCAATACCGAGATAGCCAAGGTTCTCAACGTATCTGAGGGAACGATCAGGAAGAGGATCCGCAAGCTATACGATTCAGGAGTAATAAAGAAATTTACGATAGAGACATCACAGCCGGAAGTTGATGCGCTCGTTCTTCTGAAAATTGATTCCAAGCGTTACCGCGAAGTGCTGAAAATTATAAATTTAAAGTACTCCGAGATATATGAGTTTACAGGAAAAATAGATGTAGCATTGCGAATAAAATGTAATTCTATTGATGAATTAAACGGCATGGTTGACGAAATCAGGGAAATTGAAGGCGTTGTGGATACGGACACTCTTGTGAGACTGAAATAACCGCGCCATTATGCAAGGAATATGACTTTTAATCAGCGGGTTTGAAGTTTTTCTTAATATTTGAATGAGCAATGAAATCCAAGCCTCAATGTATTTATCAACCGGATATAGAAAATATATTGTGAAAAGATTATAAATGATATGCAGATCACGAAGCGCGAGGGTAACTAAGCTAGGTCAACAGTGCAGGACTTAAGATCCTGTCCCGCAGGGGTTCGCGGGTTCAAATCCCGCCCCTCGCACTCCACAAAATTTAATGCAAAATTTCACAAATATTTATCCGTAAATGCGGCGGTTTATCTAGTTTTGTGATGTTGATACGATCATTTTCATTCGTTCCGTATAAAAACGGAATCAGTTCAACTGGAAAAAGATAATTAACTATAAATGATTATATCACCATGGCATTTATTTTCAGGCCGTATGCAGAAACATCTCCGGATGTTACCGTAAAATGGTCATGGTTTGATAAAGATCGGGGCCTTGTGGAATGGACATTCAAAAATACAGCTAACGTAAAGAAGAATGCTGTGCTTTACAGGAATGGATACTATTTTGGAAATGCTTTTTGGCCCGTTTATTTGGAAAATTCAGGGTTCAATACGCAATTTGCTGTCAGCGACGGAATCTTGAAGGATAAGGGCATAGAAAACAATTCCGCACCTCTTTTTGTGGCCGATTTTTCCGGAAGATATATTGTCGCTTTCCTATTTTCACTTGGACCCGGGCAGAAATGGAGCATCCTTGAGGGCGGGTTCAGCAGTGCAATGGAACCATCGGGATACGCCGCTTACGAGATTTCAGGGATCAGAATCGAAGAGATCTGCGCGGGATACGCACCGCAACAGGTTACAGACTGGAACAGGCAAACCGGTACGGATATGGAGGGCTATTCCCCGAATCCATCTACATTCAGATCAGTTGTGGGAAACGTAAATGCTATCTTCGTTCAGTTATTTAAGGATCCGGTGAGGCTAGGGCAATGCAATGCGGCCAAAGACGAAGAGCTATAAACTATGGCTGGCAAATGACCAGTTTGAAACTCCGTATATCAATATTTCGGCCTTTATTTTTATGGGCTTCCGGACCGGGAGTCTTTCTAGTATATATATTATTTGGATTGAAATTTGACCACTAATGTTAGCTATTATCATGATATATATTTATTCAGTTTCAAATAAATATGCTTGATTTTACCTTTCATGCGGTATAAATGGAAGCTTTATATCATGAACAATTATAGCCTTATATGACGGAAAATGCTCACACTCATCTAAAAGCAAATGCAGTTGGGTTCTGGCCACTTCTCGGACAGGCTATTGCAATGATATCGCCCCTTGGTGCCATGGCGGCAACTATGACGGGTTCTGCGAGCGTCGCTTTAGGGTCTCTTCCACTTGCTTATTTTATTGCAATATTCGCCGTGCTGTTCTGGATTAACACGCCGTATCAGTATTCAAAAAAAATAGCCTCTGCCGGTGGTTTTTATACATACAATTCACAGGGTGCAGGCCCATATTACGGCTCGCTATCCGGATACGTACTTTTGTTTTCCTATTTCATGACGTATACAAACGCCATCCTGTTTATTTCGGCTGTTTTCATTCCCGGTCTTTTCTCAGTATTCTTCGGAATAACAATAAATTCATACATATGGATTCCACTCCTTATAGCCATTGGAGTGCTGGTTCTGATACCTGCCTATCTCGGTATTCAGGGTTCGACACGTTACAGCCTTGTTTCATCGGTGATTCAGATTGCGCTCATGGTTATACTTTCCCTTGTCATAATTTTCATAAAAGGTTCGAGCAATACATGGGCACCATTCACTCCAAATCCAGCCCATGGTTTCGGCCCGGTTTTCGTTGGTATGATACTGGCAATATTTTCAATGTCTGGATCATCGGCAGTTGTTTCCCTTGGAGAGGAAGCAAAACAGCCCAAGAAAAATATAAGAAACGCCCTGTTGATAAGTTTTCTGATTACGGGAGTCGTATTCGTCCTGACATCATATGCCCTCACAGTAGGATGGGGGATAAACAATATGCTTACATTTGCGGAAACCGGCGCCGGGACAGGGCAGGGAGTTCCGGGGATAATTCTGGCAGAAAGATACATAGGGCTGCCTATGGCAATAGTTATGATGGTATTCGTAATAAACAGCCTTTATACAGGATCACTGGCACCGCTTAACAGCTCCGGAAGGATGCTCTTTGCAATGTCAAGGGACGGAATAGCGCCAAAATATTTCTTCGGCGTACACAAAAAGTTCAAGACGCCACATATAGCGCTGCTCTTTCTGGCGGTGATAGGAATACTGATTTCACTTGCGGCCGGTCTGATATTCGGGCCATTTAATGGTTTCCTTTACCTTGTAACTGCTTCCGCCGTTGCGCTGTTTATAGGCCATATGATGACTGATCTCTCTCTTCCGCTGGAATATAAGAAAGTAAAGGAATTCGCAATCTCAAAGCACGCAATATTCCCTGCGGTTTCATTTATATTCCTGATAATAGGAATATACTACAGTTTCTTCCCTATAACGTATCCAGAAGATATATCTATAATAACAGCAGTTGTCTTTATGGTTGCTCTGGGTGTCTTTCTAAAAATATACATAAATAGACACAGGGAGGTCAAGGATAAAATCGGGTCCACGCCAATACAGTGATATAAGTATTTTAAAAAATATATTTATATTTAATTTAAATTTATTTTTATATTTTCAAAAGACTGCCATAAAAAGTTTTACGCACTTATATATAAAATGGATTAATGGATCAATTTAAAGAAGAAATCAATTAAGAGGCTGCGATATAATTATATATCAAACTGAAATGTAGAAGTTACAGTGATTTGAATGGCAGAGGAGAACACAATTTTTATCGGAAAAAAACCAACAATGAACTATGTTCTTGCCGTAGTTACACAATTTAACAACAGTGCCAGCAAGATAGTCATTAAAGCGCGTGGTAAAACGATCAGTAAAGCTGTCGATGTTGCAGAGATTACAAAGCATAAGTTTATCCAGGACGCCAAGTACGAGGAGATCAAGCTTGATACAGAAGTACTGCACGGTGATCGTGGAGATTCTAATGTTTCTTCAATAGAGATAACCTTAGCGCGTTAATATTATAATTTTCTCTTTTAAAGGGCATGTGGGTGCTTTTGTTTGTCAGATTCTTCTTTCATCAATTTAAGGTAGCGATTTTTCAGTATCCTGTATTAGAGGGACAGAAATTATTAAACACTTGAATTAATATAGATATAGAACTGGTTTTTATGAAGAGTTTTCTTGAATGGGAGTCAGCCCTTCACCGAAAGGTTGAGGAGGTAAACGAAAGGCTTTATTCAATTATAAGAAGCAGCGAGGCCGATCTAGACAGGATGTCAAGATATACCATCGAGGCAGGGGGCAAAAGATTCAGGCCGCTTCTCACTATACTTGCCTATCAGTCAAGTACTGATGAATCCTATGAAAAAATACTGGATCTGGCAGCTGGTTACGAATTGATACATACGGCAAGCCTGATCCACGATGATATAATTGATGATTCATCCATGAGGAGAGGCCGTGAAACGCTCAATTATAAGGATGGAATAGACAATGCAATCGTGGTTGGAGATTATCTTTTTGCGAAGGCATATGAACTCGGCTCCAGATATGGCCCAAAAGTATCCAAGATAATGGCAGATGCTTCAAGCCGCCTGGCAGAGGGGCAGATTCTTGAGGCTATGAATCTTAAAAACCTCAATATTACGGAGGAAACATATTACAAGATCATAGAGGATAAGACCGCACATTTCTTCGAAGCATGTGCTCTTGGAGCTACGGTTGCTGCAGGTGCTGAAGAAGATACTGTAGAATCGCTTTCAAAATTTGCATTTAACCTGGGCATGGCCTTCCAGGTTACGGACGATATCCTTGACATAACGGGTGACGATAAATATACCGGAAAACCGACCTTTGTGGACATAAAACACGATGCGCTCACCCTTCCAATAATATACGCCCTGAAAAATTCCAGAGAAGATGATCGGACCACTATACTTAACATGCTGAACAATAAGGAAGAGATAGACAAGAAGAGGCTAAAGGAAATTTTTCTGAGAAGCGGATCGATCGACTATTCGTTTTCCATTGCCAAGAAATTCATAGAATCAGCGATGGGTTATCTGAAGAACGCAAAGAAATCTCCAGATATAGATCTCCTGATGGAGCTAGCCTTAATAGTCATCGAGAGGATAGAGATATTTGAATGAAGTGTGATTTTAATGCAACCTAGAATTTTGTTATATACCGGCAAAGGTGGTGTTGGGAAAACATCCATAGCAACTGCCACCGCAGCCTTTCTTGCAAAGAATGGCCATAAGACCCTGATAATATCCACAGATCCGGCACACAGTTTGGGGGATGCTCTTGGAATGGAGATAGGGCACACCATAAAGCAGATCGGGGACAATCTGTACGGACAGGAGGTAAGTGTTGTAGAATCCATAAACGAGCACTGGGGTGAACTTAAGGAGTATCTTAAGTCGCTTTTCCTTTCCCAGGGGCTTGATCCGGTTTCTGCAGATGAAATAGCGACGCTCCCGGGTTTTGAGGAGGCTTCTGAACTGCTGTATCTCAGAAGTTATTATTATGACGAAGAATACGACACCATAGTGATGGATAGCGCCCCTACAGGTGCAGCTCTCCAGTTGCTTTCTTTTCCAGAGGTCATGACATGGTACATGGACAAACTGTTTCCCATAAGCAGGAAAACTGCCAAGATAGCAAGGCCTTTAATGAAGCCATTCATGAATATACCGCTGCCCGATGATGAAGTGTTTGAAAATATTGATCTTTTATACAAGGAACTCAGCGATATACGAAAGATACTGATAAACGGCGATGTTACATCTATCAGGCTTGTTACGAATCCGGATAACATGTCTTTCAGCGAGACAAAGCGTGCCTATACATACCTGCTTCTGTACGGGTATCCGGTAGACACGGCGATCATCAACAAGATACTTTCAAAGGATACAGGCGGGTTCTTTGATAAACTAAGGGATTCACAGAATGAAATCATCCAGGAGATGGAAAGCGCTTTTATCGATCTCAAGATATTCAAGTGTGAACTCCTCCAGGAGGAGCCAATCGGCCTGAAGAAACTCGAAGAACTGGGGGAACGGATCTACAGTGGTGAAGATCCTTATAAAGCATTCCATAAAGGCATTCCGATAAAATACCTGAAATCCGGTGATAAATATATACTTAAGATAAAAATGCCCTTTGCGTCTAAGGAAAAGGTGAATCTGTTCAACCACGGCGGAGAGCTGACAGTCGAGATATCTAACTGGAAGCGTGTCTTTTACCTGCCGGAATCCATATCTGATAAACGGCCAACATCGGCGGAATATTTAAATGGATACCTGGACATAGTTCTGGAGTGATGTAAAATGGCAAAGAAAGATTTTGACATAAAGATTGAGATCAACATTCCAAAAAAGGAATACGAAGCACTGAAGAGGGTTTATTATTTTGGCCTTCTTCCTCTGAATTTTATCCGGTTTGTCAGCGAATTTAATTCTGAACAGAAGAAACCGGAAAGTGATAAGGATAAATTTAAAAAAATAAATATAAAATAATTGAAGCCCTAATCAGAGAATACAACATTTTATCATATTTGTGAATATTATTATAATATTAATATATCTGTTTGATCTATGGCCTTTATGAAATCTGGAACTAACATGGACCTATTTTCTGATCTCGGTTTAGAACATTCGAACTCCGGTGTTTTCGACGGGGAATGGAAGAAGCCAGAAGGATCATTTATCAAGGTGTTCAGCCCCATAGATGGAACCCAAGTAGCGGAGGTTTCAGCAATAACAAAGAATCAGTACGAAACTGTAATGAAAGAAGCAATGGATGCGTTCAGAAAATGGAGAATGGTACCTGCACCGAAGAGAGGCCTGATAATAAGGGAAATAGGCGAAGAACTGAGGAAAGAAAAAAAGAAACTTGGCCAGATCGTGACAATTGAAACCGGAAAAACGCCCACAGAGGGTGAAGGCGAGATACAGGAAATGATCGACGTATCAGATCTTGCCGTTGGGCTGTCAAGGCAGATTTACGGCCTGACTATTGCCAGTGAAAGGCCATACCACAGGATGTACGAGCAGTGGATACCCCTTGGGCCGATAGCCGTCATAACTTCATTCAATTTCCCGGCATCCGTCTGGTCATGGAATTCTTTCATTGCCGCTGTTACTGGCGATGTTGTTATATGGAAGCCATCATCAAAGGCAGTGTTGACGGCAGTTGCGGTCATGAAGGTAATCGATCGCGTTTTCAAAAGAAACGATATGCCGAACATATTCTTTCTCATGCCCGGAAGCGGCGGAGAGATCGGTGAATTGATTTCAAACGATCCCAGAATACCGCTGGTTTCATTCACAGGATCAATATCGGTCGGAAAGAAGATATCTGAAAATGTGGGAAAGAGGCTGGGAAAAACCATACTTGAACTTGGCGGGAACAACGGTGCCATAGTTTCGGACAGGAGTGACATGGACATAGCGCTTCGCGGTGTTGTATTCGGATCACTTGCAACTGCCGGGCAGAGATGCACAACTACAAGGCGGGTAATCGTAAGCGAAAAGATATACGATGAGTTCCTTCAGAAGCTTGTGCATGCATATTCTACAATCAGGGTTGGAGACCCGAGGGATCCCGGTGTTCTTGTCGGGCCCCTTATAGACGGCAATGCTGTCAGAACCTTTGAGAAAGCCGTCGAAACAGCAGTAAAACAGGGCGGCAAGGTTGCATATGGCGGCCGGAAGACAAAAATTGAGGGCCATGAGGCTGGATATTATGTCATGCCAACGATCATAGAAGCAAATCCTGATATGGAAATTGTGAAGGAGGAAACATTTGCTCCCATAATATACGTAATGAAATACAGAACCATCGAAGAGGCACTTGAAATACACAACAATGTCCCGCAGGGCCTTTCCTCATCAATATTCACCACGGATCTCAGGGAGGAAGAGGCTTTTCTCTCCCCATACGGATCTGATTGCGGCCTTGCAAATGTTAATACCAGCACTGCAGGTGCAGAAATAGGAGGTGCATTCGGCGGAGAAAAGGAAACCGGAGGCGGAAGGGAGAGCGGAAGTGATGCATGGAAAGCCTACATGAGGAGACAGACCGTTACCAAGAACTGGGGGCAAACACTGCCACTGGCACAGGATGTTGTTTTCGATTTCTGAAATCAAAATTTTTATAATTTTTTGTTCTTCAAATAAACTGTAGATGTTATAATCCATTATCCAGGAATGTCAAATAATATCTTTTAATTCCGACCCTTATCGAGGGCATCGATCTTTATAGAAATTCTCAAACAAGTTCTCTGATCATCATTTTAATCCGGAACCTGATCTATGCCATCATTCCGGAATGTTTGTTAAACCGTATCCATAAAGAACGCTTGGTTTCTCTAATTCTTACGTCATTTTTTTCCGGTATATCTATTGTATTCGATTATCGTATCTCCGGAATCCTTCTCATCCCTGGGTTCTTCATCTCCTGGCTTCCAGTAAGGTTCCCTGAGTGATACCGCCTTTCTGAACAGATCCTTAAGTTCAGCTTCATCTGATACACCTCTGAACATTATATTCGTATCAGATCGCATCAGGCAGGTCTTGAATTCTCCTCTTGAAGTGATCCTTAGACGTGTGCAGTTTGCACAGAAATCAGGATTGCGTTGCGGTTTTACAAATTCGATCTTTACCTTTCCATGATCGGTCATAAGTGTGTACCTGGGCCTGTTATGAAGTGCATTCCTCTCTTCGCCAATGGATCTGGCACTTATTTCCTTCTCTATACTGTCAAGAGGCATGTGATATTTCCTGTATTCCTCTGTCTTCTCTCCCTCCCGGTCCGTTTCATATTCTATGAGCTGCAGTATTGCATTGTTTTCAGCTGCGATTTCAATCATTTTTGGAATATCATCAACGTTCAGGCCCTTCAACACAACAAAATTTATCTTTACAGGAACAAGGCCCGCATCGTTAGCGGCCTTAACTGCATCTATTACCCTGTCCAGCATCTGAGTTCCCGTTATAACATAGAATCTTTCCTCGTTTGGAGAATGCATGGAGATATTAACCCTGTCGAGCCCGGCATTCTTTAATTCTGATGCAAGTTTTGGGAGCATTGTACCATTTGTTGTCATAGAAATGTTTCCGCTGATATGCTTTCGTATCCTTCTTACGATGTCAACTATATCATTCCTGAGTGTTGGCTCTCCACCGGTAATTTTGATCTTGTTAACGCCAAGGTCGTGAGCTGCCTTAACGACCCTCTCTATCTCTTCAGCCGTTAATTCGCCCCCATTGATATCCGTCCCCTCCATGTGGCAGAAAAAGCACTTGAAATTGCATGTTGTATTGACCTGTATCCTGAGGCTGATTACCGGTCTCCCATAGCTGTCGTAAATCGCCATATACAACCAATAATTCGATTAGAATTATAAGCTTATTGTAACGGGAAGGCATGC
>JAVRLS010000030.1:0-12865 GCA_031961205.1 Thermoplasmataceae archaeon
GGGGACGAACTTCTATCAGCAATGGGCTTATACATAATAGACGGTATAGCAGCAGTTCTTGCTCCAATACTGTTCGTGAAGCCGGAAAGAGGGAAATATCTCTATTATCTTGAGTTCGTGCTGCTGATACTTGGTACCCTGGTCGCACTGTTTATAGGATATGAAGGCATATACGGGCACCTGTCTTATTTCAAAGCATGGTTCCCAAAGTAATAATTCATATATTTTTTTATTTTGTTCTAGTACCTTAATAAGGCCTGTACGTTGTTTTAGATGATCGTATCCAACCAGCCAAACTAATGTTCTTTATGCAGATAATATTTTATCTACAATTTTGCGTCAGTTCTATCTTATCTCCAACAGATAATTTCCTGTTTCATAATATTTATGAGTTTATCGGTCATCTGCCTGCTGTATGTATATTCCTGTATGCACCCCCGGAAATCATCTATGAATTGGCAGAAAATTCCAGGTAATATTTGGCGATATCATGTAGATCAGAAACCTGTAAGAGGAACCGCGGACTGAATCTATTTTATGCCATTAACATAGCCTCAAGACAGTTATCAGCAGGGAAGACAGTAAGAAAGATACGGAAACAACTTTCCTGAATACATGAACTGCATATCGTTCTTGACGTTTACTGCATCCACAAAGTATGTGATCAATAGTTGCAAAAGCATTCAACCATTCATTTTCGCTGTACACGCGCACCAGCAAGCCGGACCGCCAGAACAGGATACGATTCCCTGTAATCCACCTATCGTTACTAAAATACACAAGTTTCGATAGTACTGATGATATTGCATCAGTGAAAGGCTATATAGATAAATACAGTTATAACCAGAAAAGAGGTACTATCATCAGGTTACCCAAATTAAGAGCAGTGATCATTATGTTCACCTAACAGTACCCAATAATTTCTCAAGCATTCGTCTTTTCCTTTCTATCAGCATCCATGTGGTATATTCCTGAATTCAGACACCACCGGAGCCTCAATCGCCCTCAGTTTCTATAGTTACTTTAAGATCCTTAGGTTCTGATTTGAACAAAGATTTCTTTACGTACAATGTTCCGATTACTGGATCTGATGTTGTATCTTCCTGGAATCTAAACGTATTTTTTGTGGCTCTCTCAAACTTAAATTTAACTTCTTTTTTCATAATTAGCCTCCGTGAGATTTACTTCTCTCAGGATGTAAAACAGTTTTATGAATATAAATGCTTGTTATGATGCATGTTATCTCTCCACAGACAGTACATACCAGATAAGTTTATAGGTTGCAATAAACCCGGATCAACAGCTATTCGAATTTGCATCAGGCCCAGATCAATTGGCAGGACACTGCTGATAAATATCTGTTGTATCAGTATGATGTCCTGGGAAGTCCATCATAAGTCCTTAATCCTTTTTTCAATAATTTAAGCCGACCCGAATGAACGATAGGCAAGAAAAGAGGAGACATATTTCCCAGGAATCTTTTAAATCCGCATATATTGAAAGAACTGTCCCCGGGCGTTTCAAGAATATTCATAATGGAAATCACAGCATTAGCGAACATATTCGATTATGTTTACAGCTTTTTGCTGCACCACTGCATCAAAGATTGAATCATGGGAAAGATGCGTAAAGACGTAAATATTTGTTCAAAATCTACTCTGCAACAGGTGTTGTAATGAAAATAATTGTAGACGGCGAAACAAAGATTATGAAGGCTATATGGTATGAAGATGATAATGTAAAGTTAATCGACCAGAGGAAACTCCCTGATAAATTTGAGATCTTTACGGCTGAAACTTCTGACGACATTGCATATGCAATAAAAAATATGGTTGTCAGAGGCGCCCCTGCCATAGGAATAACTGCGGCATACGGGCTGGCAATGGCAAAGAAGAAAAATGAGGATATGGATGCGGCATCAGAAAAGATAATTAACACAAGGCCCACCGCATATGATCTTTTCAGGGCAGTAAGCTACATGAAGAATAACGGATACGAAATGAATGCCGCAAGAAGATATGCAATGGAGATAACCGGAAGAAGCAAGAAGATAGGAGAAATTGGTAATGAACTGATAAAGGAAGGCGGAAACATACTGACGCACTGCAACGCAGGAGCCCTTGCGGTTATCGATTGGGGAACGGCGCTTGCACCGATGAGGATTGCACATGATTCCGGCAAAAATATATTTGTCTATGTGGATGAAACCAGGCCAAGGCTTCAGGGAGCAAAGCTTACAGCCTGGGAACTCGGGCAGGAGGGCATAGACCATGCCATAATTGCGGATAATGCTGCCGGATACTATATGAAGAAAAAGAGCATAGATCTCGTTATCGTCGGAGCAGATCGAATAGCTTCAAACGGTGATTTTGCAAACAAGATCGGCACTTATGAGAAGGCAGTTCTTGCAAAGGTGAACGGCATACCCTTCTATGTGGCAGCACCTGGAAGCACATTCGACTTTTCAATAGATACCGGTGATAAGATACCCATTGAGGAAAGGGACGAAAACGAAGTCCTTGAGATAAACGGGTCCAGGATTGGGCCTGCGGGAAGCCACAGCAAAAATCCGGCTTTTGATGTAACGCCGCACGAATATGTTACCGGCTTCATAACTGAATACGGCATGTTCAGGCCTGAAGAACTTGGAAAATTGAAAACCCTTATGGAAAAGGATCTATTCATGAATGAAAAGTGAAAGGTTTTCCCTTGCATTTTCCCTTTTTTCTTTCAGATCCTTAAGCATTTCGGCAATTTTTCCCGATATCTCCCTTTTGCAGAATCCGCACATTCTCTTCCCGCTTTTGCAGTCGCTGAATACCTCTGAAACATATTTATCATCTGTCATCTCGTAATTGTACACATCAAATACCGGGCATTTCTCGGGCTCTCCCCCAAGCCTCCTCTGTTCTTCCTCGGTATCGCGGCCTCCGGTCATAGCTGACATTATTTTCCTCTTCGCATCTTCCGGCTCATCGTTAAGAGAAATGAGGGAATCGGCAACGGAAGATGACATCTTCCCACCTTTCAGGCCCTTTATGAGGCGCTGATAAGTGGCAGATGGCTGAATGAATGAAAACCGGTTCCATTCGCTTTCAATCTTGGCCAGTGATATATCAACTGCTATAACGTCTTCTGGCTTTGCATCCCCGATGTTTATCGTCCTGTATTCATAATCCTTCTTTATACTGCTGTATGCGGATCCGAGGTGTTCTATTGCTTTATCTATTGCGTTCCGTGGATCATCCTTTCCCTTTATTGATATAATCATATCTTTATTATATGCCACGTTGTAAGTCCTGAATCTCGACGCAAGATCACGCATCAGCCTTATATGGGGATCCTGGTCAAATCCAACGGGAACGATAGTAGGCAAAGGGCCGCCATAGCCTGGCAACTGGGTGTGAAGGACATCAGCAGCCTGTATCAGCGGGCTGTTGATATGAAGCAGATCGTTTGAATCACTGAATCCATAAATCGATCTCATTTCGTTCAGGTTTGTCTGGTTACCCAGGATGTATGATAGAAACTGCACATCGCTCTTTGCTGACTGAAAGTAAATATCGCAGGGCTTAAGCCCGAGGGCTATGTAATTGAGTATATACTTGTTTATGGCAACCTCTCTTGCCTTCTCCAGGGATATTCCCCTTGTGGAATAAGACTCAAGATCTGCAACCGATATTGAAACCCTGCCTCCGATGCTCTGGAAATATATGACCTGATCAATTGCGCTCTTGTTTCCGAGATGCATTTCTCCAGAAGGCATGAGTCCTGTCATGACGTTGAATGGTTTTTTATGATCAACTGAATAACGAATATAATCCAGGGATCGTTGCCCTATTATTATCTTTCTCCTGAAAAGAAAATTATCGAAGTATGGATCAACATCGCCAATACCGAACTCTTTCTTTAGGCGCTCATAATCGAAAAAATTATCCGATGACCATGGATTTATCATGAGAAACCCTATGTCCAACAATGTTTAAAATTTGCTATATTGAAAACAAGAAATGGTAACAGCATACCAGAGTTCCCGTACCCTCGCGGAATACAGTACAATTTGATACGCAATGGGCTTAACCGTCGGGTTCGGAATGAGACCGGGTGTTTCCCCATCACTATGACCGTTGCCAAACCTTTATTGATCTGTCCTATATAAACATTGTTAAAGCAAGGATTGATTGATTTCCTTAAGATAATTCTTTATATAGATGTACAATCGATCCCGGGTACAAACTTGCAATGCCGGAATAGTTTAAAGTTAAAATAGGATGAATTACTGTAAAATTATGAGTTTTATTATAGTCTCCAGCAGGTGCCCTCATTCCCATGACCGGACAGGAACCAGGGAGGTCAGGAGGGAAAACGTGGGTGGAGTTGCAACGGCACTTAAGAGAGCGATTTCAAAATATGGAGGTGAATGGATATGCTGGGGCGACGGAAAACTGGACAGCCATTATATTGAAGAAAATGATGACAATTACAGGATTTCAAGAGTTATACTGACCGCACAGGAAAAACACGGGTTCTATGACCTTTATTCAAACAGGACGCTCTGGCCTCTATTTCACTATTTCAGGGAACGCGTACTGTACGGGAACAATGGTTTTGATATTTACAGAAGCGTGAATGAGAAATTCGTAGAAAGGATAATAAGGGATGTTAAAGATGATGACGTGATCTGGATTCACGATTACCAGCTAACGCTTGTTCCCGGGATTTTAAGGTCAAGGGGCATCAAGAACAGGATAATTTTCACATGGCATATACCATGGGTTGCGAAAGAAGTATTTGAAACGTTACCGCAGAGCAATTGCATTCTTGAAAGCCTCGAGAATGCAGACATAATAACGTTTCACACTGCAACCTACAAAAAGAATTATGAATCGCTATTTACTGAAAAACCTCCCAGCCTTGTGTACGCGATACCTCTGGGAATTGACAGCCGGTACTTTGAAAAAACGAAAGCTGCTCCTATGCACAGCTATATATTGAACGATAAGAAGATAATATTTTCAATTGACCGGTTAGACTATACAAAAGGCCTGGTCAGCAGGGTAAGGGCCGTGGAGAACCTCATAAGGAAACATCCGGAACTGTCAGGAAAATTTGTGTACATAATGATCGTCACGCCAAGCAGGACAACGGTTTCCGATTATATTTTAATGAAACACGAACTGGAAATGAACATAGGCCGTGTAAATGGTGAGTTCGGGGGTATTTCATGGATGCCCATCCTCTATATGTACAGGAAAATATCCGACAGGTCACTCATATCATATTACAGGACTGCAGATGTGGCGCTCATAACCCCGATGATTGACGGCCTGAATCTCGTGAGCAAGGAATTTGTTGCCTCCACAGAAAAAGGTGTCCTTATAATTTCAAAGTTTGCCGGCGCAGCCCAGTTCCTGAATGGTGGAATTACTGTGAACCCGAACAACCTGGATGAGGTAGCTGATGCCATTTACAGGGCGCTGAACATGAAAGACGAGGAAATACGGGATCGTCTGAAAAGCATGAAAGAGGAAGTTGAAAAGAGGAACACAGACTGGTGGATAAAAAGGATTGCGGGCCTTGCCAGCAAATATAAAGAACCCGTTGGAAATGACATAAAGAATGAATGAAATACAGGAAATCGTTGAAGCTTTGAAAAATTACAGCCCTTACATATTCCTTGATTATGACGGGACTCTTGTGCCCATAATAATGAATCCGGAGGAAAGTTATGCCGATCCCGATCTTTTATCGATCATTGAATTGATCAGGAAAAGGTATCGCACATTTATCGTTACAGGCCGTTCTCTTGAGGAGATCAGGAAGTTTCTTCCCGTTGACATAGACCTGATCTGCTATCACGGGGCGTGCAGCGTAATACGCGGAAGAGAAAGCCGCATAGAGAATTTTGAACGGTATGTTGATGCATGCAGCGCCATATATGAAGAGACCTCGGGCTGGCCCGCACAGTTCCCCGGGCTGAGGATTTACCGTAAAAAACTTGCCGTGCTTTACCACACAGGCCTGATGGAACAGAAGCTGAAGCCAGATCTTAAGGCCAGGCTGGACTGCATAGCGGTGAAGTACGGGATGGAAATCTATACGGGGAAAATGATCTATGAATTCAGGGTTCCGGGAGTGAACAAGGGAAATGCGATAAAAAATATAAGGGGTAATTATCCGGCACTCATAATTGGCGATGATGAAACTGACGAAAGCTCATTTGAGGCCAATGACGACCCGTATGCGATCACGGTTAAGGTTGGATCCGGAGAAACAAAGGCAAAGTACCGGATCGAAAATTACATTTCGGTCAGGGATCTTCTCAGGAATATAGCATAGCTATTTTTCCGTAGATCTATCATACATGCCTGAAACTATCAACTTCCAGTACATCGTAAAGATCTGTTCTCCTTCCTTTCAGAACCGGCACCTCATTAAGGTATCTGTCCACAACGGACATGTCAAGGTCTATCTCCATCGTGCTCTGTTCTTCCCCCATTTCTGCAATGATTTCACCATACGGTGAAACAACCATGCTGTGGCCTGTGAAACGCGGGCCTGTCTGCCCGGATCCTATGACATATGCACCGTTTTCTATTGCCCTGGTGATCAGGAGGTTCTTCCACTGATCGTATTTTCTGTTCCCGCGGAACCACCCGGCCTGATATATGAGGATCCTTGCACCCTTGAGTCTGAGAATCCTTGCCAGTTCAGGGAACCGGAGATCGTAGCATATCATAGTTCCGGCGTATTCGTTTCCTGCAAGGACGGGGTCCGGAATTGATGATCCGCGTTCATAGACCATGCTTTCCCTGAAATTGAAGGCATCAAACAGGTGGGTTTTCCTGTATTTCATGATCATTCCGTTCCTGTCTATCATCATTGACGTATTGAACGGCTTAAGATCAAAACTGTTCTTCTCGGCGATGTTTATTAGAAAGCTGAAACCCCTTTCCTTCGCCATGTCAGAAAATTTTCTTACAAACGGCCCGTTGCTGTCCTCAGCAACTGCCCTCAGATCATCTTTTCCGTTGAAATCCGGAACATACATCTGGTATTCCGGGAAAATGACAAGATCGGAGTTCTTAATATTCTGGACCATATCCAGTGATCGCTCCATATTTTCCTGCTTATTGCTGCCTGATTCGATCTGCACAAGGGAAACTTTCAAAATATCACCATTATGGTTAATGGCATATGCATTTAAATTATTTTTTAAATTTCATAAATAAATCAAAACGCATATTTTCACATCCTTATTTCGCTGAATGAAATAGCCAGCCATTTTCAGGATTTGCCCTGGCGTACCTTATTCATGGCATAGTCCCTGCATGATCTGGCAAAGTTTTCAGGTATCCTTTCATTTGAAGCAAAATGTATATGCGCATAGGATGCCACAACATTGGGAGAAAAGAAACCATCAACCTTTTCCCTGCTTCCGGATTTTAACATGAATGGATGATCCACATCCATATGATCGGTTATATCAGAATAGTGAAACTCATGGCCCCTTGCGGTGTCCCCATTTTCCATGATGATGCTTGAATGTATTGCTTTTATTTCACGGTATCCCATGGTAAGCTTATCTGTCATGGCTGCACTGGCCGGAATTATACCTGCACCGGGAATTTCAGTGCCGTCCTTCAGGATTATATTCCTGCACAGGAACATGTATCCTCCGCATTCGGCGTATGTAGGCAGACCATTGAGAATGCGATCCCTTATGCTGCCGGTAGAAACCTTATTTTCGGCCAGCTTTCTGGCAAAGACCTCGGGGAATCCTCCGCCTATGTAAAGGCCATCTGCAGTATCAGGTATTTTTTCATTCTTGAGCGGCGAAAAATAAACAATTTTTGCCCCCTGTTCCCTCAGCATCCTGAGATTCTCCTCGTAGTAGAAATCGAAAGCTTCGTCATATGCAACCGCAATCGTCACATCAGGCATTGCAGATTTTTTCGCCTTCCCGGAAACGGGGGAAAGCTGGCCGGACATACCGGAAATTTCCATTATCTTTCCGGTATCGAAGTGCGACCGGATCCTCAGCGAATCATAATAGCCGTTCATGTCTTCGTATTCGTTTGACTGCACAAGCCCGAGATGCCTGCTCCTGAGCTCAAGATCGCCTCCATTCTCCACGTATCCGATCACAGGAATTCCTGTAACGGATTCAACCGCCTCCTTAACCATGGAATAATGCCCTGCGCTTCCCACCCTGTTCAGGATGAATGCGGCAATGCTGAAACCATCTGCCATGTGCACAAAGCCTTCTGCAACGGCAGCAGCTGATCGCCCCATGCCTGAAATGTCTATGACGAGGATAACCGGTGTCTTTAAAATTCTCGCCAGGTCCGCTGTGCTCCCGCTGTCACTTAAGCCGGAAACGCCGTCATATAGGCCCATGACGCCTTCAATAACCTGCATATCAAAATTTTTGCCATTTTCAGATATCATCTCTACGATTCTTTCCTCCGGCATCATCCATGCATCTATGTTATCGCATGGTATCCCGGTGATTCTGGAATGAAAACCCGGATCGATATAATCCGGCCCGGCCTTATAACTTTTAACGCTGATCCCGTGGTTGATAAGATCGAGTATCAGCGCCATGGTAACCGTTGTTTTTCCGGCGTTGCTGCCCGTTCCGCCTATTATAATCCTTCCGTCGTGCATTGTACCATGTTTATCCGAAGTAACCCAGATCTTCCTTCGTGGCCTTGTTTGATATCTCTTCCTGCATCTTTCCGGTGATCTGCTCTATCTGCTGGCTCCTCTTCTCTATGTCATCCATGTCAACGTTTATACCCAGATAGTTCTTCAGCACCTTCAGGATTCCCATTGCACTCTTTGGATCCGCAAAATAGCCGGATGTTTCTCCCATGAGGCAGGCTCCCCTGACTTTGAAAAGCTCCTTACCGAGCCCGAGAAGCAATCCTGCTGAACCGACGATTCCGCCTCCCGGCTCGCCCTTCGGAAATACTACGCCACTCTTCTCCAGATCGGAAACTTCCCTGGAATCGGTAACCGCACCAAGAACCCTGGGATTGTCAACAATCTTCCCTATACTGTAGCCGCCAAGAGTGTATATTGTTGATACCTTAAGGGCCTTCGTTATATTGAGTACCTCGTATGAAAGTTCATACTGCGCCTCCTGGGTGCTTCCCTGGAAGTCACCGGCCAGCACAAGTATATCGTGCTTTCCCTTCATTTTTTTGTAATAGATTGAATTCCTTACAAGGTGGACTTCATTATTGTCGTTTATGAATACCTGGGGTGGCAAATACTCTGAAAATATGTCATACATCTTTTCCATTTCAAGCTTCTCTATGATATAATCGGCAGCTATCTTCCCCACATTACCTATTCCGGGGAGCCCTCCTATCATTACGGGGCTCTTCAGTTTGATATCTTTATATTTTACTGTTATTATTTTCTCCATAAACATCACCCATCATATCTCTGACCTTATATTTTTGAAATTTATCCGCCGGCGAATACCTCGGGGGGATTGCTATTACAGTTTCCCTCCCGCAGACAGGGCATTTTTCCTGCATGGTGTACAGCTTGCAGTACTTACATTTCCTTATAAGAGATTTCATGCCTTCGAAAACTCCACATTTATCTGCTCTTTTTTGGCCCTGTCATTTACAAGCTGGACGAATCTCTTCAGAGTATCTTCGACCTGTTTATAATCTTTATCTGTTACTAATAATCTGTATCTGGGTGCTCCAACATACTCAATGCTGCACCTGCTGAATTCGTCGGGAACGTCGAAAACCCTCTTGATACGGTCTATACCATCCGATGCGGTGGAATAGGCCTCAAAATACCCGGTTATGGAGACCTCTGGAGATGATATGTTTTCTTTTGCAATCTGCACGAACGCCTCTTTCCAGTCTCCCTGGACATCCGGAAGCCAGTTGTCAGATAATGCCGCACTTTCAAATGCAGAATAAAGCGTTCCAAAAGTGTCAACAAGATAGGAACCGAAATCATCCCTGCTCTTCTTGATATCCCTGCCCATCTTCTGGCACAGGATCTCAAAAAGCTTATCCGCCTTCTGCTCGTTCTTCCATTCAGATATCTTTTCCCTGGACTGATGGGAATTGACACGTTTCAGTGAAAGATCGACATTCTTCCTTTCCGTGTTTACGTTGAGAACCTTGCATACTGTCCTCTGGCCCTCGCGGAGATATGACCGTATGTGTTTCACCCAGCCCGTTGCAACCTCTGATATATGTATATATCCTTCAACGCCGGGATATTCCTCAAGAGTGACCTCCGCGCCAAAGTTCTTGACCTGCGTGATCTTCACGACCACCAGGTCTCCAACCTCAGGAAGGGACTTTACAATCATAGCTCCTCAACAACTTCCCCTGAAGTCGCGAGAGTCCCGCCAGTCGGCTTTGCAAGCGTAGACCCGCATATGTTGCACGTAACCACAGAGGATGCCTTTGTGAAAACAACCTGGATGTTTCCACAATCCTTGCACTTTATCTTTATGAAATCTGATTTTATATTTTTTGGTTTTATAAATTTTGCATCCGACATGCTTATGCCTCCACTATCTCGAATTTCTTTGCCCTTATCCCGACAGGCGTCACAGCCTTGTGGCACTGGTCGCATACAAGCCTGAGCGCAACCCTTTTGGTTGGCTTTTCACGCCCTTCATATCTCGGTCTGGGAAAACCTCCGAAACCGGATGTAACCCTTCTGAACCTTCTCTGGCCAGCCTTAAGTTCTGAGGCTTTTCTTTTCTTGACCCTTTCTACACTGTGAGGTGTATGTTTTTTGCAGTATGGACAGTACGTCATTATCTTCTTTGGCATCTTCAAATATTATCACCTTAAATTAGTGTAGTATTTCAATCACTTATTTTTACCTTTTCAATACATTGTTTCCGGCGGGCGATCATGAAAAATGATTTCTATCAGTAATCGTACCTTAGAAAATAAAGAAAAAGCTTTGCTATATGACATTTATATGTTATTTTGCATAACCTTTATGATAACATGGATGACGTGGAAATTAGGAGACAAATTTCGGATGTTATGAGGAGAATGTACTATAGGAACATCATATCAACTTTTGCGGGGAATGCGAGTGCAAGGGATGTAACAGGAAAAAATTTCTGGATTACTCCAACAACAAGCGACAAGAGCGCTATTCAGCCTGAAAGGATGGCAGAGGTATCAATAGCCGATGGCCGGAGCCTCGGGAAGGAAGAACCGTCTTCAGAATACAGGCTTCACCTTGCAATATACCGTACATCGGATTCCATAGGCGCGATCGTACATTCCCACGCTCCGTTCACGATAGCTGCAGCGGATCTTGATCTAATCGGTGAAGCAATGCATGTTTCGTATGAAGAATCTTCATACATGTCAGGTATAGGAGTTACCGACCCGATACAGCCCGGGACCGGGGATCTTGCAGATGCCGTTGCAGGCAAATTTCACGATGAATCCGTGTCAGCCGTCATAATGAAGAGCCATGGATCGGTTGCGGTCGGGAAAGATCTCTATGAGGCACTGAACAGGATCGAGGTTCTGGAACATATATGTGAGGTTGCGGTAATCGAAAAGCTGTTCAGAACACACGGCGGAAACAAGCTGCAGGAATGATCCGGCGGAAGGTTCATAAAACAGTATAAAATGACCTAACATGCTATTTAATGACCTTCATGAGTACCTTGATTACCTTTCTAAGAAGAATGACCTTGTAACCGTATCCGATGAGGTTGATCCGGATCTTGAACTGACCTACCTTCTCAGCGAGGAGGAGCGTGCCGGAAAGGGCAGGGCCATGAAATTCACCCGGGTGAAGGGATCCGACATACCGGCAACCGGAAATTTCTTTTCAACATACGAGAAGATGAAGAACATACTCGGCGATGATCCATATTCGATAGGCATGCGCCTGAGGGACATAGCCAGACCGCCGGGAGAGGGCGATTCTATGATCTCGAAGTCCTTTGAAATGATGCGCGAGCTCGGAGGGCTGAAGCCAAAAATCTCATCCGGTTTCGCATCCGGGTACACCGAAATGGATAAGGTCGATCTGTTCCGTTACCCGGTATGCAGGACATGGCCTGCAGATGCCGGCAGGTTCATAACTCTGCCACTGGTGATAACAAAAGATCCGGAAACAGGTACCAGGAATATGGGTATGTACAGGATGCAGGTTTACGATTCTGAGACGACAGGAATGCACTGGCATATACACAAGGGAGGATCGGAGAACTTTCAGAAGGAGACCGAAAGGAAGGAGATAATGCCTGCCGCAGTGGTGATAGGAAGCGATCCGCTTACAATCTTCTCTGCAGTGGCGCCGCTCCCGAACGGTATAGATGAATTCCTTTTCAGGGGCCTGATATCAAAGAAGAAGACGGAACTGGTAAAGGGAAAGACCGTAGATATAGAATACCCGAGGAATTTTGAGATTGCACTGGAGGGCTACATAGACCCTGCCGAGACCCGCCCTGAAGGGCCGTTCGGGGACCATACTGGCTATTATTCCCTTGAGGAGGAGTTCCCGGTGTTCCATATAAAGAAGATAATAGAGAGGGACGACAGGATATATCCGACGACGATAGTAGGAAAACTCTGGCATGAAGATGTCGTGATTGGAAAAACGATAGAACGCATGTTTCTGCCTCTCCTGCAGATGATAATGCCTGAAATCATTGATATCAACACGATGGAAGAAGCCGTTTTCCACAACATGGTGATCGTTTCTATAAAGAAGCGCTATCCCGGCCACGCAAAGAAGGTTATGTTCGGCCTCTGGGGGATGGGACAGATGATGTTTTCAAAGATAATAGTTGTCGTAGATCCGGATATAAATGTGCACAACAGGAAGGAGGTTA
>JAVRLS010000031.1:0-12537 GCA_031961205.1 Thermoplasmataceae archaeon
CGGGTCTGCCGCTTCAGACTCCTTCTGATGAATTACAGGCCAAGATAAGGAATATAATCCCGCCATTCGGCAGCGTAAAAAACCCCATAGATATGAGCGCAATGGCAACGCCGGAAATGTATGCAGAAACAATTAAAACCGTAATGGAAGATCCATCAGTGGATGGTGTTGTAGTTCTTTACTGTGAAGTTGCAAACCTTGATCCATCCGATGCAGCCAAGGGAATAATAAACGGAATCATGGAATCTAATCGCCAGGTACCTATCGTTTCAGGTTTCATAGGGGGAGAAAATTCTGTTAATGGGAGCCTGTACCTGATTAAGAACGGCATACCCACATTTGGTTCTCCTGACAAGGCTGTAAAGGCTGCCGGAGCTCTTAGAAAGCATAAGAAGCTCAATGATCTGATATGCATAAATCCTGAACGCCCGAAAGATATTCCAGACGATGGGCTGAAAGAAAAAATATCATCGTACCAGAAGGCTGGAATAAAATCGCTCAGCGAACTCGAATCGAAGGAGATATTCTCAGGTTATGGAATTAAGGTGAACAGGACGGAACTGGCCAAAGACAGGAACGAACTGGTATCAAAATGCAAGAACTACAGGTATCCCGTTGTTTTAAAGATACAGAGCCCGGACATAATTCACAAAACGGATGTTGGAGGGGTTGCTCTTAACATAGGATCCCAGGACGAACTTCTTAAGGCTTACGATAAAATAATGGAAAATGTTAAGAAAAATGCTCCTAATGCAAAGATAGATGGCGTTGTAATAGAGGAGATGCTCTCCGGAGATCTTGAGACTATAGTTGGAACCATAAACGATCCGACATTTGGCCCTACGGTCATGTTTGGCCTTGGTGGCACAACTGTAGAGGTTATGGAGGATATTTCATTCAGAGTTGCGCCTATCTCAAAGAATGAAGCCATTGATATGATATCAGAAACTGTTGCAGGAAAACTGATGGAAAAATTCAGAGGCAGGGGGAAGCTTGATATCGACGCCGTTGCCGACCAGATTGTCAGGTTTTCATGGCTTGCGTATGAACATCCTGAAATAAAGAGCATAGATGCGAATCCTCTTCTGGTATCACAGGATAGTGCGGTTGTTGTTGATGCAAGGATTATTCTATAAATAGATATTTATTTTATTATATCATTTTTAATATTTTTGTACTTTATCGCTAAACGTTAATTGGTGCTGCCCGTAATTTTACCGTAAATATAGGGCAATGATTTATAGTACCTCTCGGAGTTTCCGAAATGTCCTCCGTTGAATTCATCGTAAAAATGTTCTATTTTCATTTCTTCAAGTTTCTTGTGAAGTGACCTGGTGCCTATATAAAGCCTGTATTCATCCTTTAATCCTACGTCAAGATAAATGGCATCCATCTCCCTGAGTTCCTTTTGATGGCTTACAACATTTTTCACCGGATCTTTTACCTGCCATTTTTTCCACACATCATCCAGGATTTCTCCGGTATCCGTATCGAATGGAAGATCAAAGCCCATTTCTGATTCGGATGAGGGGGAATAGAACGCAGAACTTCCAAACACATTTAATATTTTCATATCATCGTTGTCAATGGTCTTTTTTGATAGCCCGTCCATTATCTCTGTTTTAGATTTTCCGCGCATCCTTGCCACAGTGCATGCAAAATCCTCGACATAGAGATAATAAAAACAGCTGTCTCCAAAATGATCGGCAAACGCGTTAATAATTTTAGGGTTGTTTACTGCGATAGAATAGGCACCAAAGCCGCCGGAAGACTTTCCAAAAAGGACAGTTTTTTCAGTCCTGTATTTTTCTTTAAGGAACGGTATAAGATCTTTTATGATGAAATCCTCATAATTTCCGACAGCTGAAGAATTGAGATATTGATTAACACCGTATTTTGTCATGAAGTTCGGATTTGCAATTATTGCATTTATATGGCTATTCTCTATCAGATCCTCAACGATCTTCCCGAATTTATTATGGGTGCGTGGATTCCAGTTTGTACCGGCAAGTTCTATAAAAAGGGGCGATCCCTCTTCAATCCTGTCAGGCGCGTATATCATGATATCCCTGACAGAAGGGTCGCCGGGATAATTATCCCTGAGCGCATCGCTTTCCAGTTTCAGAATTTCGGTTTTCATATTCACTACTTTCTTTTCACATAATGACTTATAGTTATTTTACATTATTCTAAAACATCCCTGATTCAGCATCCATCACAAATAAACAGGAAAAGCGCTGATCCAAAAAAAATTGTTGATCATGCAAGGATACAGGGTGTGCGGTCAGCAACAATGATTTCATTTAATACTCATTCTGCAATAATGAAGCATCCTTTTGCAAATACTGTGCATTCCAGAATGCCATCTGATCGACTGGAAAATACAACGCCCCATTCTAGTAAACGTTAAATCTTTTTTTAATATACCGTAGATATTATGGTAAGCAGAATTAAAGTGGTTAATGAGCCCGGGGAATTGGTATCCATCTTTCACGCAGCGGATACCGATGTCAAACGAAAATTACTTTTAGATTTATCCACTAACTGGATTACACTTCCAGTCATTGAGGAGAGGTATGGAAAGGAGGGTAAAAAATCCTTGCTGTATCTGGACAAAATAAAAATGATAGAGACACAGTGGATAACCGGCGATAATGGACCGGAGAAGGCCTATCATACTTATTATACGAGTGTTCAGATAAATATGATAGGATCCCTTAACGAACTTGCGGATGTCATATATGCCGCAACACTTTCCGATGAAGATCTCCAGAAATATGAAGAAAAAATTAGGGCCATGATGAAGGGTAACGAAGGCGTGTTTATAGGGGACATATCAGAATCATTGAATATATCGCAGACTCTCATAAAGGGAATAGTAAAGAGATCAAGCATTCTTGAGATTAAAGGATACAAGATAGAACTTGCTAATGGTGTCCAATGATAACGATTCTAAGGATCAACCACCGGCCTTTCAGGGATAAAAGGATAACGACACACGTTGCACTCACTGCAAGGGCCTTCGGTGCAGATTTGATAATCGTAGATGAAAAAGACGATACACTCGCCGGCACTGTAAGCAAAGTGGTGGATAACTTCGGAGGAAATTTTGAAATCAGAACTGGTGTAGAATGGCGCAGGGAATTCAAGAATTTCCCTGGCACAAAGGTAAACCTGACCATGTACGGGGTTCCGCTGGAAAAAAAAATAGACGAGATACGTGAATCCAGCAAAGAAATCATGGTGCTTGTCGGATCGGAAAAGGTACCGTTCGAAGCTTATCAGATGGCTGATTACAACATTTCGGTTACAAACCAGCCTATAAGTGAAGTTTCGGCGCTGGCAATTTTTCTGGATCGCTTTTTTGAAGGGAAGGAGATGGATCATCCCTTCTCAGGCAAGATAAATGTCTATCCTAACGAAAGGGGGAAAACTGTAAAGGTGATTCCTGATGATGATGGGTGCCTGATGCTGCTGAAAAAGTACGGTGCAGACGAGAGGCTCATAAGGCATGTGATGGCTGTGCACGATCTTGCCATCAAGATTGCTGAAAGATGCAGCGCCGATAAAATGCTTGTATCTGCGGGATCTCTTCTCCATGATATAGGAAGGACGAAAACAAATGGGATCATGCATGCATATGAAGGCTATGTTATACTGCAGAATGAGAACATAGATGACAGAATTGCCCGGATAGTTGTCAAGCACATCGGGGCAGGGATAAGCAAATCTGACGCAAAAAAGCTCGGCCTTCCGCCCATAGACTATATGCCAGAAACGCTTGAGGAAAAGATAGTGGCACAGGCTGACAACCTCATTTCTGGAAGCACAAAAATCAAATTAAGCGCAGTAATCGAAGTATACAGGAAAAAAGGGCTGGAAGAGGCAGCTGAAAATATCGCCAGGCTGCATTCAGAACTTTCTGCCATTGCCGGCATAGACCTGGATGAACTTTAAATGGTTTTTTATTTTTTTAAGTTCGGGTATATAGGATCCGATTTCACCGGATTCCAGAGAGGAAATGGAAGCAACAGCGTAGAGGATTGCATAGATGCGATACTAATAAAAAATGGCGTGAATTCAAGGATAAAGAGCGCAGCCAGAACCGATCGCGGTGTATCCGCACTCGGGAATGTCTTCATGATTGAAACGACGAAAAAGCCGGCTGATATTGCAGGCATAATAAACTCATCAAACCACAGCATTTTCATAAGGGGATACGCATATGCAGGTGAGAATAATCCGAACCCGAGGCACTGCACAATGAAAGTTTACAGGTATTTCATATTTGACCGGAAAGCACATTGCGATGCGATCATGGAACTGGCCAAACTTTTCACCGGAACGCATGACTTTACATTTTTTTCAAGAAGGGATGAAAGGAATCCCGTCAGGACGATAGAGAAGATAGAATGCGGCATGTATGAAAATTCGCTTTATCTAGACTTCTATGGGAAGAGCTTTGTGTGGAATCAGATAAGATCAGTTGTAGGGTATATACTGAAAAATGCGGGAAATGCGGATGTGGGTGATCCGTTTTCATTGAAGGAGAGATATCCCTATGTGTCGGATTCCCATAACCTTGTTCTTATGGACATACTCTATGATGGCATCACATTCACACCATTTGAAAGGAAAAATAAAAAGCTGAAAAAAATTCTTGAACAGAACCTTATCAGGTCATACATACTTTCAAATGTAACTGAGGGAAACGATAGGTTCATAACAGGCTAGAGATATCCCCCGTAATAGGATAAAGCAATCGGCCAGGTATGAATAACACAAGGGAAATATGTTATTGCAGCGAATCTGGTATGACCTGATTCAGGCTGTGATGTTAGCCCGGGGATGACATGAATGGTGTTCGGTTCGGATGATTACAGGATCAAGACATCTTCGATAATACTGGCAAGGGCCCTTTATGCCATGAACTGGTTTGATATAGCTCCGGGACTGAAATATATCTCCTCCGATCTGAACATAAACTTTGTGTTTCTGGGCCTTGTAACAACATCATTTTATATAGGGCTTGCAGCTTTTCAGCTTGTAGGCGGTACACTGGCCCACAGAATAGGCAGTGTAAGGACATCCGTAATCGGATTGTTAATACTGGGCACTTTTGGCATCGTTTCTGGCCTGGCAGGAAACTTTATTGAGCTTGCAATAGCAAGGTTTATGGCTGGAGCCGGTTCCGCACTTTTCTTCTCTCCGGCGCTTGGTGTTATATCTGAAATATCTCCGGAGGACCGGTATGGATTCCATGTGAGCCTCTATAACGGGGCATTCAGCTTCGGCGCTGGTGTGGGAATATTTGCATTCGGATATACGGATGTTATCATTGGATGGAGATTCTCGCTTATAATAGGCGGACTGATCCTGCTTGCAGCTACGTTTTTCATGTACCTGATGCTCAGAAATGTGAAAGTCAGTACAAAGGTATCGTTCAAAAAAATGTTTTCCTTATTCAGGAATAAGCTCATATGGATTCTCCCAATTGTAACCCTTGGAAGCGCCATCTCAGAAACAATAATGGGCCAGTTTTTTGTCTATTATCTTGAGGAATATCTCAGATATCCTTCCGTTCTTGCAAGTGCGGTGAGTTCCATATATCTTTTCTTTGGCTTGCCCGCGGGTTTTATTTCCGGTTATATGATGAAGAAAACCGGTAGCAGATCGTATGTCTTCGCATATCTGCTTATAATGGGCTTAATATTCTTTGCAGTTCCATTTGAAAAGGAAATATTGTTGATTGCCCTAACAGTATCAATCTTCAGCATTCTGTCGATATACGGATTCTCTTATCTCTATACGATGGCTTCTAAGATAAACAGGGAAACCGTATCTTTCTCGTTGTCTATAGTAAATTTTGTTCAGATGATAATAAGTTCCGCAGTTCCATACATCTACGCTTTCGTACAGGGTATCCATGGCTTTGAAGGATCGTGGATTGTGATGGGAATAATCTCGACCATTGCTGCTTTCGGTATCATAGCCTTAAAATTCGATGGAAATGCTGATAATAAAAAAAAGACGGCAGAAAACAGGATATGATCACCTGTCGTTTTCTACCTGACATCCTCTCCGTGCTAAAGCACTGGAGGTTCCTGCTTCACAGGCAGTGCCTCTTTCATTCAATCCAGGGGTCTTACTCCATCTCCCACCATCCCTTTCGGGTGGCTTATCAGGCTTGAATTCCCGTGTGCCCCGCGGTACTTATATATGAATATTGTTATTTATAGTAAACCATTCGCACTTCACCCACATCGCAAGCTCAATGGCTTTCGTCCTCAAATCGTATGTAATTTTTTAATGTCCCGATTCCGTCCACTGTTATTTCAACTGTATCGCCATGATCGAGATACCTGTTTCCAGAGAAAGCCGCAACTCCTGCCGGTGTTCCTGTGGATATCAGATCGCCCGGTTCAAGGGTTATATCGGTTGAAAGCGATGAAATAAGTTCGTCAATGCCAAATATCATATCATCTGTCGTTCCGTTTTGCCTGATTTCCCCGTTCACGATCGTCTTTATGTTCATGGGGAATCCCATGGAATCCTTTGTAACAACATATGGCCCGGCCGGAAGGGCAGTATCTGCCCCTTTTCCGTGAACCCAGTCATATCCGTATGGCGGCATTTCCGGAAACTGGTAGTCACGTATGCTCACGTCGTTGACAATCGTGTAACCAAAAACGTAATCCATTGCTTCAGCTTTTTTAATGTATTTCCCCCTTTTTCCTATTACTATGCCTATTTCCCCTTCATAATCAAGCTTTTCTATGCCACGGGGCTTTATTACAGGGCTTTCCGTTGCGGTCAGGGCATTTCTGAATTTTGTAAAAAAGTATGGCTTTAACGGGTGTTTTGTATCAGATTCCATGGAATGGGACCTGAAGTTAACCGCGGGGAGGAATATTTTCTCGGGTGAAACGGATGGAAGAAACTTGAATTTTTCCTTATAACCGGTTTTCCTCGGGTTCGACGGATTATCTCTTATAAGTTCATTTATGTCTGAGTATCCTTCAATTATAAAATATTTCCCGTTAAGATATTCAACAACGCATTTTTTACCATCTTCGATCAGGGCCTGTGCAAATTTCATTTTCTTTTATTGTATATACGCATATAAACATGTTTTTTTGGTCCGGCTTTCGAAGCGTATTTTCCGGAGGTATAGCGGTACTGTAACCGGATAAATCCGCTTTGCACCATTAATATTCGAAAATGAAAATGCAGGATACCGGATTCACGTGGTATAGATTCTATTGTCGAAATGAAGGTGATCAGAATGAACGCCGGATCAATGGATATCAATAGAATCCAGGATCATCGGGCGATAATAAGTCCTGTTCCATAGAAGAAGATTCAGGCTATATCGAGATAGCTTTTTTCATAAAAGCCATCATTTTCAAGGCGATCTGATTTTGAAAAATGATATGTAGTAAATAAGTATCGCATACTGATGGCGTCCAATATAAAAATAACGTTCCTGGGCACCGGGGGATCCTGGCCGACTCCCATGCGATCAATGCCCGCAGTTGCCCTCCAGATAGATGAAATATTCAATCTTCTTGACTGCGGAGAAGGGACGCAGAAGCAGATTATGAAGAGCAAACTTTCCTTCATGGCCATAGATAATATATTCATAACACACTTCCATGGGGATCATTTTCTCGGCCTTCTCGGGCTTGTACAGAGCATGTCATTCAATAATAGGGAGAAACCGCTGCATATATATGGCCCCGGAGGAGCGATAAATATACTTAAAAATGCACTTAACGTTGGCTTTTTTACGCTCCGGTTTGATGTATTTGTCCATGAGCTGGAGGCGGATAAGAGATATGATTTCGGTAAATTCTATCTCCTGACGGCAAAGAATGATCATCCCGTTCCGGCACTTTCATATCGTTTCGAAGAGAAGGATCTCGTGAAGATAGACGGCGAAAAGGCCAGGGCCATGGGTATACCATCCAGATTGCTTGAAAAATTGAGGAAAGAGGGCAGTATAAATTACGCAGGCAATACCGTTATGCTTGATCAGGTTTCGAAGGGCATCAAGAGGGGCAGATCGATAATTTATACAGGCGACACGCGCCCGATGGAAAAGATGAAGGATTTTGCAAGGAACGCTGATGTCCTCATACACGATACAACAACCGATTCAAGCTTCGAACCCGCCGTGAATGAATTCGGGCATTCATCGTCCAGGCAGGCCGCAGAGATAGCAAGGGACGCGAATGTGAAACGGCTCTACCTGTTCCACTACAGCCCCAGAATAGCCGATAAAAATGTTCTGCTGGAAGATGCGAAGAAGGTTTTCCCGGACTCTTATTTAAGCTATGAAATGCTTGAATTTGAGGTCCCCTCCTCACATGAACTGTTTTCGATCTAGTACTTGCAATAAAAATGCCATCGAACCCACCGGCCGGATCACTTTTATCTGATATTTTAATAACATAAATGCCTGCAGGGAGCCGTATTAAGATCATCAAATGATTCGCACCGGTTTATGATCAAACGGAATCGTAACTGCTAAAGAATTTTTGCCGTTACTGTAAAGTGATCCAGGAATGCTATCACATCCGGTCCATGCGTGGATGTGATACCTTTATGGTCGTATTTTTCGTGCAGGTTTTTCGTTCTTATTCCGCATTTGATCTCATTAAAAAGATGAAAATATGGTACCCGGATATTAAAAAAGGCTAAATAACAAAAGACATTAACATAATCATGAACGGAATGAATGGCAAAATACTGTGGGTTGATCTTTCAAATGAAAAAATGTGGGAAGAAAACATATCGGAGGATGTTTATAAAAAGTATCTCGGCGGGGTAGGCCTTGGATCGTACATACTTAACAGGGAAATAAAAAAGAATATAGATGCTCTCGGGCCCGACAATATACTTGGCATAGTTACCGGGATATTCAACAGCCACAATGCACCGCTGGGAGGCCGCCTTGAGGTTGTTGGAAAATCCCCTATGACCGGCGGATGGGGAGATTCTAACTGCGGAGGAAAGTTCGGACCGGAGCTTAAAAATACAGGATTTGACGCTATATTCGTGAAGGGTATTTCAAAAAAACCCGTTTACCTGAAGATAATAGACGGAAAGTACTCACTGGAAGATGCCTCAGAAATATGGGGCAGGGATGCCTATGAAACAGAGGATTATCTGAAGAAGATTGATCCGAAGGGGCAGGCTTTTGTCATAGGCGTACCCGGCGAGAAGATGATGTACGCAGCTGCCATAATGAATGAATACGGAAGGACATCCGGGCGATCCGGACTCGCTGCGGTGATGGGATCGAAGAAGCTGAAAGGCATATTTGCAAGGGGAACAAAACAGATACCCGTATACGACCAGAAGATGCTGATCGAGACGATAAGGAATATTCAGCTTCAGTTCAAGAACTCCATGAATCTGGTGAATCCCTGGCATATGTTCGGGACAACACAGATAACTGAAAGTTCACACCTCAACGGAGATACCCCCATAAAAAACTGGGCAGGCGTCGGCATCGTGGATTTCGGTGAGGAAAATGCAAAAAAGATAAGCGGTGAGGAGATAAGGAAGGACGTGCAGAAGTCCTATGGCTGCGCCCAGTGCACACTGGCATGCGGCGGCCATGTGAAGAGGGATACAAGGTACGGTGAGGTTGAGGGACATCGCCTTGAATATGAGGGGACCGGGGCGTTCGGAGGCCTGAACCTTATATCCGATCTTGACTCAATGTCCATGTCATTTGAAATGTGCAACAGGTACGGTCTTGACATAATCACAACCGGATCGGTCATAGCCTTTGCGAATGAGTGCTATGAAAAGGGAATCCTGACCGAGAAGGATATAGGATTCAAGATAGGATTTGGCAACCCGGATGCGGAAGTAAAACTGACGGAACTTATAGGAAAGGGTGAGGGAATAGGCAGAATCCTTGGAATGGGGCAGAAGTACGCTGCAAAGGTCATAGGGCACGGTGCTGAAGAGTGCGAGATGGATATCGGTGGCCAGGACCTCCCGATGCATGACCCGCGCCTCATGCCGAGCCTTGGAAACACATACATATCCGATCCTACACCTGGAAGGCATACTGCCGGTGGAATAGGATTCAATGAGGGCTTCGGACTGGTGCTCCCCTTCAAGCATGAGAAATCTGGTATAGAGATACCGAGATACGAGTCCCATGGAAAGGCGGAACTGCAGACTCTTGCCGTGGCAGGGCAGGAGATCATAAACTCAACCGGCATGTGCCTGTTTTCAACAAACATCTGGCCGAACAGCTATCCTTACAGCGAACTGATGAAGGCCATAATGGGATTTGACATGACAAATGATGATCTCGTTAATATCGGGAAGAGGATACAGATAATGAGGCATCTCTTCAATGCAAAGCAGGGCCTCAACCAGTATTCGATAAAACCGCCGGGCCGGGTTATGGGTTACCCGCCCCAGAAGGAGGGCCCGAACGCTGGCATATCGGTGGATTATGAAACGCTGAGAAATGAATACCTTGATTACCTTGGCCTGGACAGAAACGGTTCACCGAAGAAAAACGTAATGGAAGATCTCCAGATAGAACCTGATCTGGCATAAAAATACTGTACGTATTTTTTTATTTTTATCCTGATTCGCTGAAACTTTTCATCACCAGAATTCGAATACGGTGATACCCGTGAAAAACGATATCTGTTCTTAGCCGGGATACCTTGCTTCCACGTGATAAGATTAAATTTCACTTCATAATATCTACCGGTGACGAGTTTTAGAGGCACGGACTATTCCATCAGATCCGGATACAGGGAAATTCTGTCCGATATGGCGCTTCTTTTTCCATTTTTACTGTCCTATATTGCCGCCTATTTCATGCTCCTTATTCTCTCAGCAATAGCTGCTTCTGAAACTGCATTACAGCCAGTTTATTTCCGTTTTGCCTATTCCCTTGCGATCGACATCGTAATTATGATGATTGAAGGGTTCGGAGTTCTGTGGCAGGCCCTGTCAATAAAGATGAAGGGCAGGGGAAATTATTTCAGTATAGATGCTTCCTTCAAGGAAGCCAGGAACCTGTTTGAAAAATATATCATCGTGTTCATCTCAATCGGTTTTGTCTATTTTCTGCTTTCGCTTGTTCCATTCACAGAAAATGTCCTTGCAGGCATATGGGCCGCTTTCGCCTTCTTTTCACTTATGGCAGCGATCCTCGAAAACAAGGATTTTTTTTCAATGTTGAATCACAGCGTATATCTCCTGAAAGATATATACCGGAACGAAGAGATAACTGGCATATTCTTCGTACTGGCGATACTCCTGTCAGGTGTTCCGGTAATATCCACGATCGCACTCCTTGCCCTTGTATCATTCGGATCAGCCGTTCTCTACATAGCAATGCTGGCGCATGGACTTTAATCAACATTTGTATAAAATGATATATACCTGAATTTTTTGCCATTGTCGTCATTCCTTCCGTTCAAATCGACATATTTCCTGGCAAAAGCCGGGTTTCCGAATATAGATTTCAGGTATTCATCGGCAGAATCAAGATTCATGACGTACTTTCCCGATATTTTCTTCATCAGGCCTTTCAGGTCCTCATAATCATCACGTTTAAAATTGTAATTATACCAGTTCTTTCCCGAATATGGTGGATCGAAATAAAAAAAAGATCTTTCTCCGTCATATTTCCTGACGATTTCCCTGAAATCCATGTTTTCCAGTGTCCACGACCTTATATCGTTTACGCTCTCCTCAAGGCTTTTTATGCTTTTGATGAATCTACCGTAAGTGGATTTATCCATCTTTCCGTAAGTATCGCCGAGCCCTCCGAAGAGTGTGTTGAATTTCCAGAATGTCCTGACGGCATTATATATCCCTACTGAAGAACGGGAAATAGTAACCGTTCCTTTTCCAAAACCCATGAACGTTTCCTTCGTTTGTGATATTTTTCTGAGTTCCGCAGCAAATTCCGTGTAATTGTTCTTTATGGCTTCAAAAATGGAGTAAAGATCCGGATCTATGTCGTTGTATATCTTCGATACGGATTCGATATTTAGAAGCACCGTTCCTGATCCACCGAACACATCAATGAAAGATTCCGATCCGGATTTCAGGTAAATTTCCCTGATGACCGGTAACGGTCTCGCCTTTGACCCGGGATATCTCATGATTCTCAGCATCTGACAGCACTGTATTTCATTCTCTTATATTTAAAGATCAATTATAACCTGAATTTCTCTATGACAGACTCGCAACATTAATATCAAAATTGAAAATGCAGGAACAATGATTATATACAATACCCTTACCAGGAGCAGTGAAGAATTTCATGAACTCAGGAAAGGGCGTATCAATTTATTTGTCTGCGGTCCAACCGTCCAGGATCATTTCCATATCGGGCACGCCCGGACGTATATATTCTTTGACGCATTTGCCAGATATCTCAGGGCATGCGGATATTCAGTGTTTTACCTCCAGAATATTACTGATATAGACGATAAGATAATAAACAGGGCAAAGGAGATGGGCATAAAGCCTGATGAGGTT
>JAVRLS010000032.1:0-12127 GCA_031961205.1 Thermoplasmataceae archaeon
ATCGAATCGGCATTGCTGCGGTTGTTTTGATCGTCATAGGTATATCACTGACTGCTTATTCATATACAATACACCCTGTCTATTCCACAGAATGGAATCAATCTGCCACATTGACTCCTTCAGTTCTTACGTACTCGTTTTCCCAGCTACCGCAGTATCCTTTAAATATATCGATGGCCGTTGAGAGAGGGAATACCGGACCTGTAAATTACACAATTTACGAGGTTTCAGAATATGAAAAGAATGGTGTTACCTGTGTAACTTACAATATGATACATGAAGGTGTTTTAACCGGTGTTCTTTATTTTAACATATCACCTCACCCATATCCAATGAATTACGAAGTCCATGTAAACGGGAACGGAAGCTATAAAATATCATTCAATGCACTAACCGTATTTCCGACCAGAGAAACTTCGGATCTCCTCCTTGAGATGCCCGGCATAGTCACAATAATTTCAGGCGTAATTATTTTCGCTGTTTTCCTTACGAGAATATCCAAAAAAATATGAAAATATGGATCTTACTGGAATTCAGCAAGATCCTCTTCGGTCAAAACATGTTCCTTTTTATCAAATAACGGGCCCTCTTTCAGGACTTCATCAAGATCCTCGTAAGTCGGTCTTTCAACGTTGTAGAATATCCCGGTCGGTATCTTATCTCCCCATTCTAAACCAAGCTTGTAAGCCTGATCGAAGTTCGTTACATCATTGTCCTTGAGTTCGTAGACCCTAGGCCTGAAATATTCGTAGCTGCTGGCCTTGTTCCATGTAACACACGGGCTCAGGACATCTATGAATGAGAATCCCTTGTGCTGTATTGCCTTTTCAAGTATTTCCCTGAGCTGCTTGACGTTTCCGGAGAATCCCCTTGCAACGAAAGTTGCACCGGCGCTAAGCGTGAACGTTATCGGGTCGAAAGGTGTTTCTATGTTTCCGTCAGGCGTTGTCTTTGTTTTCAGGCCGATAGGAGCTGTTGGTGCTGCCTGCCCCGTTGTAAGGCCAAATACCTGGTTGTCCGAAACCATGTACGTTATGTCCACGTTCCTCTTTGCTGTATGATACAGGTGCTGTGTTCCCTCAAAGAAACCATCGCCATCACCGCCGTATGCTATAACCGTCAGCTTGGAATTTGCCCACTTTGCGCCCACTGCAACCGGAAGAAGACGGCCGTGTAGTCCGTGGAACCCGTAAACGTTAAGGAACTCTGGCATATTGCTTGAGCATCCTATTCCTGATGCAACAACTACGTTCTTCGGATCAATTTTCAGATCGGCCAGCGCCATCTGGATAACTGAGAGCTGCGCAAAATTGCCGCAGCCAGGGCACCAGTCCGCCTGCACTCTCTTTCCCTTATAATCATTCATATTCATATTCATCACGCCTCGATAACCTCTTTTTTCTTACCTATCTTGATCTCAATCTCTTCGGCCAGCTTTCCCGGATAGAATGTCTCACCATCATATTTTGTTATGAGCTCCGGCCTGACCAGAAATGTCTTTGCAATGAGTTCTGCGAGCTGCCCTGAATAGTTATTCTCAACAGCGATGATTCTTTTGCGGTTCTTCATGAGTTTGCCTATGTCAGGGTTAAGCGGGTATGGCCTGTTAACCTCAATTGCACCTGCCTTGATACCCTTATTCCTCAGTATGTCTACGGCCTCCTCAACTGCACCCCATGTGCTTCCCCACTGTATTATTGCATATTCCGCATCATCCATCCTGTACGTAGGTGTTGGGGGGATTTCCTTCATGTATGTGCTTAACTTTTTCATGCGCTTGTCCATCATCTTTATTCTCTCAACAGGATTCGTTACCGCATCGCTGACAACGTCACCGTATTCATTGTGCTCATCGGAATCCTCATTGTGCATGAGACCAGCCTGGCCGGGAACTGCACGCGGGGATATGCCCGTTTCAGTAAATTTATACCTCTTGAAGTCCGGATCGTTGTCCTTTGCCCTCAGACCGTGATCTACCTTGAAATTGAGGTCAAAATTGTCAATTGTATCATAGTGTTCCGCAAGATACAGATCTGACATGACAAATACCGGTGTCTGATACTTTTCAGCGAGATTCATCGCTTCTCTTGTCAGGTAGAATGCCTCTTCAACATTCCTTGGCGCAAGCACGATTCTCATGAAATCGCCCTGTGATGCACCTATAACCTGGTTAAGATCACCCTGTTCTGTTTTTGTCGGAAGACCGGTGGAAGGGCCTGCTCTCTGGGATTCGTATACGACTATGGGCACCTCTGTCATTGCCGAAAGCCCAACAGCCTCGGTCATCAGGGCAAAACCACCGCCGGATGAACCTGTCATTGCCCTTACGCCTGCATAATTTGCGCCTATTATGGTGTTTATTGCGGAAATTTCATCCTCCGGAACCTTTACAAACACTCCGTATTTCTTTGCATAGGATGCCAGGAAATGAAGCGCGCTGGATGCAGGAGTCATAGGATAAGCAACGTACATTTTCAGGCCGCCTGCCACCGCTCCCAGACCAACTGTCTCTCCACCTGACAGCACGTATTTTCTCTTACTTGAAAACTGTATCTTCTTGCCGAGTGGCTTGTAGTTCTTCAGGAAATAATCGTAACCTTCACGCGCAGCTTTTACGTTCATATCTGCAATTGAACCCTTGCTTCCGAACTGGTCCTTTATGACTCCTGCAAGGATATCGAAATCAAGCCCTATTGCAGCCATTGAGGCCCCGAGGCCAACGGTATTCTTAAGCAGAGGGTTGCTGCTGTATTTCGATGCAATATCTGCAAGTGGCATGGGGCAGTACCTGACGTTATCTTTCTTATAATTTGTGATCGACTGGTCGAATATAGCTATGCCTCCAAGAGGAGACGCCCCTCCTTCGTTTATCTGCGGATTTGTATGGCGTTCCAGGCCATCCTGGTTCAGTGCTATCAGGATATCAAGGCCATCTCCCTGTGTTTTCACCTTATGATCAGATCCGCGTATCTGATACCAGCTCTGCCCGCCCCTTATAAGATCCTGATAATAGTTATATGAGGTCGCGTATAAGCCACTCCGTGCAAAAGCTTTCATGACAATTTCGCCTGCTGACTGGACACCATCTCCAGCTGCACCGGCGATTCTTATTATAACTTCATTTTCACGCATGATTCTCAGGTTTCGTTATCCTATTATTGTATTAATATGTTTTTTAATGACATGTGAAATATTTACGGTGTGAAGTTTAAAATCCGTCATTTTTACGGCAATTTATGCCGGAATATATAAAATAAACGACAAAAAGCGGTTATGCGCAGGGCGAATTGCAAGAACAAAAATTTATATTCCTGTGTGATAGATGATCATGAGAACTGAAAGAGATGTAATCGGAGAGGTGCAGATTCCCGACGATATATTTTACGGGATAAACACCGCACGTGCGAGGGAGAATTTTAAAATAACCGGCCTTACGGCGGATTCTGACCATATAATTTCAATAGCGCAGGTAAAAAAAGCAGCTGCACTGGCCAATGCAGAGGCCGGAAGTTTGGCTAAGGACAAGGCCGATTATATAGCAAAGGCCTGCGACGAAATAATAGGGGGAAAATACCACGACCAGTTTGTAATAGATGTTTACCAGGCAGGAGCAGGGACATCCTACAATATGAACGCCAACGAGGTAATTGCAAACGTTGCCCTCACCCTTATGGGCAAGAATAAGGGAGACTATTCCGTGATACATCCAAACGATCATGTCAATATGAGCCAGTCCACAAACGATGTCTTCCCGACGGTAATGAGGCTTACAGTTGACAAGAAGATAAAAAAGATCAAGGACCGCCTTTCGGAACTGATCGACTCCACCGAGAGGAAAGCAAAAGAACTGAAGGGGATAGCAAAACCAGGAAGAACGCATCTGCAGGATGCCGCACCGGTTACATCCGGGCTTGAATTTTCTGCATATTCATATGCACTGAAAAAGGACAGGGATGAAATATCGGATTCGCTCGATTATATCATGGAACTGAACATTGGAGGAACTGCTGTTGGCACGGGAATCAACACAAGCAAAAACTACAAGGAGAATGTTGTAAAATACATAAACGAAATAACGAAAGAAAAATTCAGGAAGAGCTCAAACCTTCTAGGCATTATGCAGTTTATGACAGATTTCTCAAGGGTCATGAATGCCGTTACGAACCTGGCTCTGGACACTGAAAAGATTGCAAATGATATCAGGCTTCTCTATTCAGGACCTGGAACAGGAATCCATGAAATAACGATACCTGCAGTGCAGCAGGGTTCCTCCATAATGCCGGGCAAGATCAATCCGTCCATTGCGGAAGCTATGAATATGATCTGCCATTCTGTTATCGGATCGCAGCAGGCCGTAAATATGTCGGTGCAGGCGGGACAGCTTGAACTGAATGTTATGATGCCGGGGATCGATTATGAACTTACTAAATCCCTTGATATAATGACAAACGGCATTCTCATGTTCAGGGAAAAACTCATAGACGGGATAAAGGCGAATGAAAATGTATGCAGGGAACATCTTTCAAACAGCTTTGGATCGGCGGCACTCCTGAACCCGTATCTCGGATACGATAACGTGGCAAAAATAGTGAGAACAGCAATTG
Source organism: Thermoplasmataceae archaeon (assembly GCA_031961205.1). GTDB lineage: Archaea > Thermoplasmatota > Thermoplasmata > Thermoplasmatales > Thermoplasmataceae > JAVRLS01. Next base: position 4,605 of record JAVRLS010000032.1, read on the forward strand.
ATACAGGGAAATCAATAAAGTCGCTCGTGCTTGAAACCGGAAAAATAACGGAAGAAGAGTACATGAAAATAATGGATAGTGGAGTCCCAAAGGACTAAATCCCTATCCACGGATTTTTCCTGTATGCCTTTGAAACTATCATTGTTTCAAAATTTTTTACACCTGTCAGTTTTGACATGAAGCTTTCAAAATCCTCTATCGATCCCAGGTTAAGGAACAGCGTTTCAGCGATTATCTGATTTTTCCCTCTCCTGCGGTAAAGACTTAAAACATTCATGTTTTCCCCTATGCTGTTTGCTATCTCATCAAGCCTGTTTGGATCGGCATCGATAATGATATACGCCTTGATACTGTTTTCAACAGCCTGAAGGTCGACAAGCGCAGAGAAGCCGATTATTATCTTTTTTCTAACCAGCTCGCTTATCCTTCTGCGGACTGTTGCCTCGCTCGTGTTGAGCGATTTTGCTATTTCAGCATTGGAAATCCTTGCATTGTATCTCAGGTAACATATTATCTGTTTGTCAAGTTCATCAACCGGAAGCAGTGACGGATCGATTCTTGACCATCTTATAGCCACATCACAGCTGTAGCCTTCCAGGTATTGATCCGGAATATCCTTTTTTTCCATGATCAGTTATTTATTTTAGATATATAAATTATGAGTTTAGGATTCGTTTATAATCAGTGTAAAAAGTTTCATTTTTTAATTCTATTCGTTATACTACTTTTTGTTTCATTGATAAAATCATACTGCCATGAAATTATTCATACTTTTTTTATTATTTTATGGAACTATATCAGATACTATTGATGAACTGTATAGTCTTATTCTTTTTAATATACACACCAGTATGCGATTCGACCTCTGTATTTCATGCAAATCCGTCGCCCTTAAATATAATTTTGTATCGTATTCAGTACGGATTTTTAACAGTAATGGCATCATTACTTCAAGTACGAAGATCCGGAAATCACCAATAAAGGCGTATTTTTTTTAAAACGAAAAACTGTATTTGACTTTGAAATGACGGAAAATTCTGGAAGGATATGTCACTTTTATAAGCATTCACGAACTTATTCGGGGACGGTATAGTCACATTTATAGCTTCTAGCGGGATTCCCGTATCTTCCTGGAAGGTCATATATTCCGGAGATGGATGTTAACATATTTAATGGAAATTACAACCCTAACAGGATTGACAGGTGTTATGAATCGCTGATCTGATCCGGTGACCGTTTTTACCTTATTCTGCGGAGAGATCCGGTAATTAAAGGTACTGGCAGAAATTTTTACATCATCTGAAATGATACTTTATACATACTCTTTCGTTATTAATTACGATTGGGAATGCTAAAATAATTGAAATAAATAGGCACCGGATGAAGGTATACTTTGAAGCCTACGGGTGCACACTCAATAAGGCCGAAACTTCGCTTTATGTCAATTCACTTATAAAAGATGGGGACCAGCTGGTTAACCGGCCTGAAGATGCTGATTTGAGCATCATAGGGACATGCATGGTGATAAAGAAAACTGAAGATCACATGATGAGAAGGATATCGGAACTTTCGAAGGTCTCAAATGTGAGGGTTGCCGGATGCATGAGCCCTATAAAGGCTGAATTTCTTGGAGGAAACCACATAGAATCCATAGGCAGGGATTATTTCAGGAATTTCTATGGTGAAAGCATTGATACATCAATAATCGATTCAGAAATTGTTGAAGGCATACCCATCAACCAGGGATGCACGGGGAAATGCACATTCTGCATATCCCGTATAGCGAGGGGAAACCTTGTATCCAGAAAACCTGAAAAGATCGTGAATCAGGTCAGGATGCTGCTTGAAAGAAACAGGAAAGAAATAAAGATCACTTCCCTGGATACTGCAGCGTACGGAAAGGACACCGGTGTCAGGCTTCCGGAACTGATAAATATGATAACCTCAATAGATGGTGATTTCAGGTTGCGTGTTGGCATGATGGAACCGAAAAATACGGCGGAGATAGAAGGAGATCTTATCAAATCGTATAAGAATCCAAAGGTGTTCAAATTCATGCACCTGCCCGTCCAGAGCGGTGACGATAGCGTACTCGATTCCATGAACAGGGAATACCACGCATCTGAATTTCTTGAAATTGCTTCAAAATTCAGGGAAAATTTCAAGGAATCCGTGCTTTCTACCGACATCATAGTGGGTTACTATTCTGAGAATGAGGACAGTTTTGAAAAAACGTATAAACTTATAGAAGCTTCTGAACCTGACATACTGAATGTAACAAGATTTTCGCCAAGGGAATATACGGTTGATTACAACAGGAAAACTGTTTCATCTAACAGGATGAAGGAAAACGACATCATGCTCAGGGACCTTCATTCCCGGATAATTGAGAAGCACTTTTCCAGGCTGATTGGAAGAAATGAAAGGATAATCATAACGGAACGCGGGAAAAATGGAACGATGATCGGACGGGATGACGCGTACCGTCCCGTCGTTGTGAATCAAAGCTGCGATCTTTACGGATTCTACGATGCTGAAATAACATCATTTGAAAACACGTCACTTTTCGCCAGGATCATCAACTGATACTATTTCGTCCATCACGTACCTTCCGGTTTTCTTGAAGAAAACGCCAACGTATTCCGCCGGGGTGAGGACGGGCATACTGAATCGATCTTCATCGTCTATCGGTACCCGCGGGCATCCTGTGAACACAACGAGATCACATCTCATATTCACGAAATCTGAATCGCTGGCATTGTCAGAATAGGCCTTCACTGCATTAAGGCCCGATCCAATCGACATATCGAGGAGCTTTTCCGCAAGCCTTTCCCTCTTCTGCCCTATTTTTGTATCGATAACTATGCATATTTTCCCTGCCTGTGACGCTTTAAACATTCTGGCATACCTTCTGCGAATGAATCTGTCGGCTTCTGCTTTCATGCTTTTCAGTTTCTTCTCATTCAGATCGAACAGAAAGACTTCCTTTTCTGCACTTATCTGCGCCCCTATGGCGTGAAATATCCCGGTGCTTACCATGATGTATGCATCAACATCATTAGATATGCTGTGCGCGGATGTGAAATTGCACCCCAGAACCTGGCCATCATACTGCACCCGGCCATCCCTTTTCCCGAATTTCACTGAAATCCCCTTTGTTGAAAGGATTCCGGCAAGTTTTTCCGCCACCTCCCTGTACTGGACAGAAAAAAGCATGCCCACAGTCCTGATCCCTTTATCCCTGATCACGGTTATATCGATATCACTTAATTCAACGTCCCTGGGATGCTCTATAAAGATGACCGGCTTTGGGTATTTTATATTCGGGATCGTGGAATGGCCGATCTGTACAATACAGTCAACATTCCCGTATATATCGGGTGATCCTATATCACATGCACCGTAAACGGGTGATGTCGCCAGGACGATATCGAATTTTCCTGAAAGTTTATTGAAATAATCAAATGAATAGGGCTTCAACCCGTCCGGGAGCTGGAGAGCTATCCTCTTCGCCTTCATGGCCTCAAGCCTTGATATTATATCTGAAATATCCTTCTCTATTTCATCCGGATAACCGCCAGTCATGATGGCACATTTTGATTCGATATATTACCATTTTCAAGCGCTTTCAGCTATCTGCTTCCATGTATGAAAATATCTTTGCGTGCGTGAATACACCGTTTTGAGTACCACCTATCAGGGAATGAAAAGTGCGACGAAGAAAGCAGCTGCTACCGGGACAAGAAATGGTATTCTGTAACTCATATAACTTTCTTCGTTGTAGTTTATGATCTTGAATTTTTTACCGTATTTTTTGTAAAGGTTTTCATCGTATTTTATGTTGAAATTCCTTGTTTTAAGATGATTTCTCCCCGCAAAAATGTACACATATGGAATGAAGGCCGATGAAAAGACTGCAGTGTAAAGAAGAAATGCGAGCGGGTATGGCAGTAACTGCAGGCCAAAAGGGGCTTTAAGGATCATGAACGGGTATATGGCCATTATTATTGCCTTGATGTCGCCTATTCCAAAAAGTTCCTCCCTGTAGCCCAGGGCCAGAACAAGCCCCGATACGAAAATGCCGAGGAATTCCTGTGGATTTTTCAGAAAAAGGAAAGAAAGGAAAATGGCAATTACTGACATTATAAGGTATAACGGCATGGATGTTCTCATGAATGATACTATGAACATGAAAACAAATACCGCTATCATGAAGAAACTTCCGGTAAAATAGTAAAAAAGGCTGGCGATCAGGAAAACTGGCACGAACATGAATGCATTTATTGACCTGAATCTTACGTCCTTTACTGCAGAATAAGTTATAGTAATCGCGTATGCAATTGATAGTATAATAAAAAATATGAATTCTATCTTCATTTTTCAATCCCTGCGATTCCACACCAGGACAGCAAGTGCGTAAGGAACAAGTATCCATATCAGCGAACCGGCAAAAAATGTCACGTAAGTTAATCCGGTTGAAGATGCAGTGTATTCGTAAAAGAAGATCTCAACACTTTTGGTGTAAACTCCGGGTGCCATGGATATGTACGAGAACGGGTTTAAGAAGTTAAGGGCCATTCCAAGTCTTCCATAAGCAACTGATCCGCCAGGATAAAATATTCCCGGAACGAACAGCAGGATAAGATCCCATATTATTGAAAAGAAGATGAAGAGGAATATTCCAACACCCATCAGTGATCCGACAGTTCTCAGGAAATTTGAAAGAAAATATATCAGCCCTATTATACCGGCCGCGGACACCACTATGGAAAAGGATAGAAGGAGGACGGCGCCGGTGGAGAGAAAGTACCCGGAATAGTGGAACACAAGAAGGCTGGAAAGGAAGGATCCTATGATCGCAGCTATGCCGAATATCATAACCGAGGCCGCGTACCTTGATGAAAGCAGCCCGGTCTTCGTAACCGGCCTCACGAGGGTTGATTCTATAGTGCCATCGACACGATCCCTTCCAAAAGAATAGTATCCGTAAAACACGGCAAGTATGGATACTATGAACCCGGCGTCCCCGCTGACGCTGTTCATGAATTCATCCGTGAGTTCCCTTACGGGAGGGAGGTTCACCAGTGAAACCTGATATGCCGTATCGCTGAAAATCGACTTATCTGAACTGGATGCCGATGAAATCTTTATGGTGTAATATCCAGATTTTGCACCACTTATACTGACGAAATCAATGTGAAAGTTGCTGATATTTTTATAGAATATATTTGCATTGGGGGTTGATGTCTGAGACATTGCCGCACTGTAGTTATAGTAAATTGAAACCGGTGGAGAAGGATCTTTCCCCGAGTAGAATATCATTATATCGTTTTCAAGGCTGTTTGATTTCTCGTTTACAGTTTCGATTGAATAGCTGCCATTAAAATAAAGAGAGATTGTCGGAATAAAATAATTTCCGTTGACTTCTATTGGTACGGAGCTATTATTCCTGCTTAAAGGTTCCGTGATATTTGCATAACCGGCCGCATTCGATTTCATTTCATAATTTGTAGTATTTATGTACACATTGACTGTTTTCCCTTCAAGCGGGTTGCCGTAGCCATTGTAGGTGTATGTAACGACAGTGAAGTTAGTTCCGTTGGAATAGTATCCTGAAACGGTGTTTGTTTCTGCCGAAGGATTGGAAGGTGAATAGCTCCTCATAAAGCCGTATGTGCCTATGACGATGAGTGCTATGAGCACGATGAGTATTATCATTCCTGTCCTGCTCCTGGCGGCTCTTCCGAACTCATTTATTACGGGATTCATCTTGCGTCCCCTATTGAAGAGAAAAAATAGTCTTCAAGGCTTTCCGTTTCAACGTTGAAGTATGTTACCGCATATCCGGACCTGAGAAGATCTCCATTTAGATCCGAATAATCCTTCTGCACACCGGAAACAACTATTTCGTTTCCTTCTCTTGAAACGGTTCCGTATGTGCCCAGGATATCGAATACCTTATCATCTGGATTCCTTACCTTTATCCTTATTTTGACCGCACCGTTGCTTGATATCTCGTCTATTTTTACATCCTTTACTACTTTCCCCCTGTTTATTATAACTATCCGGTCTGCGAGATTCTCAAGTTCGCTCAGTATATGCGATGACAAAAGGATCGCCTTTCCTTCCGATCGGTACTTTACAATCAGGTCCCTGAAGAATTTTATGCCCTCAGGATCAAGACCGTTGAGTGTTTCATCAAAAAGGAAATTCTGAGGGTCCGATAGTAACGCAGAGGCCAGTGAAAAACGCTTCTTCATACCCTGTGAAAAATTCTTGAGCTTCCGATCCCTGAATCTTCCAAGCGATACCTCTTCCAGCAGTTCGCTGATCCTTCCATCAGGGTTCTTTATATCATAAAAACCGGCGTAATACTTCATCAGCTTTACAGGGGTAAAGTTTCCGTCGAAATTAGGCAATTCTGGAACCCAGCCGATGCCGTATGAGGCCTTCTTCTTTTCGTGCACTATATCATAGCCATCGATTTTTATCGTACCTTTCGATGGGTTTACGATGCCTGCGGTCATGCGTATTGCTGTGCTTTTCCCGGCACCGTTGAGCCCGGCAAATCCTACGATCTCACCGTTGTTTACCTCGAAATTTATGCTGTCAACGGCCGGCGCCTTTTCCCTGCCGTAAATCTTTGTGACGTTTTCATATTTGATCAAGAGGCTCTACCTTCTTTTTCTTCAGTACCAGGCCTATTATTGCAACTATTATTCCTATTATGAAAACGAATATCCCGATGCCGGACACGAGAGATACATACGTCATCGATACTGGCAGATACGAATAGGTCACTGAAGGCTGGGTGCTGTTAAACGCAACCAGGCAATAGTTTCCTGCGGAAAGATCGTATCCTTTTACGTTTATAGATGCAACCGTTGTGTTTTCTATTGGCGTATATTTGTAAGTATTAATATTTGATGGAGAAGCATTACTTATATTCGAGGCTGAAATTACAAAGAAAGCATCATAAGAAGATTCAACTGTCAGAAGCATCGTTGAGCTGAGAGAGAGGTTATGAACAAATTCTGTGGGGTTGCTTTTTATTTGAGACAGGCTTGTTCCCGTTGTAGTGCTGTGGGATATGGCATAATCACCGCCACCAAACATTGCTGCGCCTATGACCAGAATGATTAATCCAGCGAATATTATATTTTTCCTCATCTTGTCCTGATGTGAACTTAAATATTAAAACCTTTTTAAGACAGGAGTATATTGATCGATTCAACGGAAATAAGAAATAGCATTCGCCGTGCCGGAAGATCGATAACTCAATGCTTTTATACCCGGTCACTGACATCGTTGTTATTGGTTCTGCATTCCTAAAGAACCGGGACGCATGAAATATCGAGCTTCTGTATCGGGTAAAAAAATCGTGAAGGCTTTTTTTATAAATTACCCTTTTCCGGGATTCTTATAATATGGTTAGCGAAATCCAAGGTCATAGGAATTACGTGTTATGGTAAACGATTCTATGGCATCATTTATTTATTTGATGATGCAATGGATCATCATGA
>JAVRLS010000033.1:0-12116 GCA_031961205.1 Thermoplasmataceae archaeon
ATATACAGATATTGTCAGCCAAAGCGATCGCTCTCGCAGTTGTGGGTATAGTCGTATTTTCCTCGCTCTTTTCACTTTTCCACGTTGAGTACCCGACGGGAAATCCAATACCGGTAAAGATAGATAAAAATTTAAAGGTAAACCTGCCGCATTACTTCTCGAACCAGACTCTCAATGAGTTCCGCGTTGGCCTGAATAAGACATATTTTAATTCGGACGGGAACGCCTCAATAACAGTTGAGGGTTATGCACGCAATGCCACATCGGGCAGCCCGCTGTCAGATACTGTCATCATAGCTGCAGTGTATGCTGCCTCGACATACATATACACATCGGAGAATGGTTTTTACAAGTTCAGCGTGCTCATGAAAGGGCAGGCCGTGATTGCATTCCAGGCCGCAGGATACAATACCGTATACCATCAGTTCAACTTCATCACTGACGGCAGCGTATTTTTCAATATTTCATTCGTGCCATCACAAAAATATGCAATTTCCGGGTACACACTGTTTGATGGCAACCCGGAAAGTTTCACGGGCATAAGTTTCGTTAATACGAAAACATACCAGGCAATATCCGGAGTTGGCGGGGACTACGGCCTTCTTCTGCCAAACGGAACATACCTTATATCGGTCTATAAAACGGGTTTCAATAATACCCCGGATCCAAATGTCACCATAGTTTCAGGCAGGGCTGAGAACCTGAATTTAAGCCTCTTTTCATCCGGCTCACCGGCCATGAGGATCAGTGGCTATGTGTTCAACCGCGAAGGAAAACCTGTCAGTGGAGCCGAAGTTTATGATGGCATGACAGAAACAATATCAAATTCATCAGGATACTATAACATAAGTGCAGCTGCGGGAATAAACGAAATTATGGCATCAGGAAGCGGTTATAGTGTTGGTAACAGGACAGTTTTTGTGGCTGGCAATGAAAGCAACGTTAACATAACGCTCACGGGGATCGATCCATTCTCAGGCGATACAGGATTTTATGAAGGATCCGGAAGATTACAGGAATCGAATGTAAATTATTCGGATCCTGGCAATTACATCCTTTCAGGCAACGTTTATTACAATTCAAGCGGTTATGAAATACCTCTGGAATCAAAGGATATATCGTTCTACATTTCTGTTGAAGGCACGGATTTCTACGACTATCTTTCAACAAACCAGGCAGGAAATTATACCCTGAAAACGGGCTATAGCGGAATATACAATTTCACGGTTTATGCATACGGATTTTATCCATATAATTTCACAGCGTTAATGACAGGGGCCGTAACATATCACAATATATTCCTGATACCGGAGAATTCCCTTTATAATTTCAACATATCGGTTGTGGATGCAGCAGGATCGATGCCAGCAAATGTATCGATCAGCGAAGCAGGCATTAATGTTGGAAATTACAGCACCGGCAGCGGCGGAAATCTCAATCTTTCACTTTATCCGGGAAACTATTCAGTTGAAATTTCAAAGCCGGGATTCGTTAATAAAACCGTCAATATCAGCCTGTCAGGGAATACAAGCACTACGGTGAACATGACTCCGGAAAGCAGCCTGGGAAGCTTATCAGCCTCCGTTAATGTTTCTCTGCCCATTAACGGATCGCCAGGCCTAATCGGAAATTCAACCATTTATTCATACGGGCATGAAATCCTGTTCCTGAACTTCACCCATGACGGTAAACGCCTAACCGATCTGGAGTACCAGGCCTTTACGGAATTTGATAAAAAAGTGTATTCCAGCCTGGGAACCACCAATGCCTCGGGTGTATCGTCCATGGCATTTGATTATCAGGGTTTATACAGAATATCATTCTATTTCCTTGATTACAGCGGGAACTTATCGGTAAACCTGACATCAACAGCTTACAGGAACGTAAACCTGAGCTTGAGGGACGTCCATTACCTGACCTTGAGGCTTGTGGACAATTTCAGCAGATCGAACGAATCCGTGCCTGCTAACAGGACGATAGCTGATAATAGCACGTTCCAGATAAACCCGCTGTCAGTAAGCATGCTTAAAAACGGGACGGAATTCAGATATCTGCTTCCGGTCGACCGTTATTATTTCTCCTACAGTAACATCAGTTACGTACCAGCTTCCTGGGCATTCAACGTATCAACAAATATCACGGAATCTGAAAAAATAAACCCTTACCTGATAGTTGTTGAGGGCAACAGCTCCCTTAAGTGGAATTACAGCATATCTGGAAACGTTGCTGCCTTCAGGTATAATGGAACTGCAACAAACGGGAAGTATGAAAATATCATCAACTGGACAGAGTCAAGCAACGTATTTTCAGCGCGTGCTTTTGCTTCAGATGCGTATGTGGGCAACAAAACGGTGAATATCACGCCTGGAAATCCGGTAGCTCATGTCTATTTCAACATGACTTCACAAAATTATACGGCTGAGATGAATGTTAACTTAACATTGAACGGCAACCACACAATAGTGTTTACAAGGTACTATCTTAACATTGACCATTATCTTAACATTGACCATAAAGGTAAAGGATACATCTACAGGTTCGATCTGGTTAACTTCACAGCATCGAACACCACGTTTTATCTCAACGAATCCGGATTTAATATTTACAATGAAACAATTTCATCGGTAAATGTTTCACTGCCGGACATCTATTCCGGATACGGATTAAACGCAGCCGTTTTTTCATATTTCAATTATACGCAATGGGGCAGATTCTATAACCCGTATGTGTATGCTAATTACAGTATGTATGTAACAACCTTGAATGAGGGATAAGAAAATGATACCGGAAAAAAATGATGACGAAAATGAAAAGAAGGAAATGAAGCCTGAGGAAATTCCAGACGAGATTAAAAAGAAAGGCCTTTTTTCAAGCCGTAAAGAGAAGAAGATAAGGGACGAAATAAAGACCGTGGTCCATGTCAAGACGATAGGGGATATCCCGCCAATAGTGGAGGCGAGGAAGGATATAGGTGAAAACAATGTAAAGAGGGCGGTCATACGCGGATATCTGGCAACAAAGACTGATTATATAAAGTTTTTTGGAGTGAAAAGCCAGACAAACGAAGGTGAACGTGCATTCATAATAAGAACGCTGGATTCTGTTGGCATTAAGATACCCGAGGAGGGATATGTCGATGGCAAGTTGATAAGGGGTATAATCGAGACAGTGAACCTGGAGAATCAGCCTCCAAAAGCGTCTGCGCTGATCAAACTTGCATTTTTCATGGTTAACTATTACGAGGTTGCCAGATATTCAGACCAGAACATAACGGATGGGGAAAATGTTCTAAAGATGCTCACCGAAATATACAATTACATGGATATAACAAAACTTTATTTCCTTGACGGGGAAGGAGAATGATAAATGTCAGTGATCAACGTATTTCTTTCAAATATAATCGCATATCCGCTTATCATATTTCGTTTTCTCGTTCCCATAGCGCTTCTTTTTATTCTTGTATTTATCGTAAAGCATTCCGCGAAGAAATCGGTTGACGATAATTTCCCTTCAGAAAACCAGAAAAAAGAGAAGTTTACAATACCTGACAATATGATAAACAGGGAATACGGCATAATGAAAGAACACGATTACGATCACTACGTGATCCCGATGGAAAAAGAGATTGGAGACGTAAAGATCATGTCGAAGGAATTCATCAGAAAAGTGAAGATATACAGAAAATATGACAGCCTGTCCCATTCGCCGATAACAAGAAGGAGGATAAAGGCGAGGAAGAAGAGGGAAGAAGCATTCAGTGATCTGGTGAAAACCTACCTGGAGATCAAGAATGCAAAACATGAGGTTATTTTAACGGGTGGAGATAATGGAAGCGGTATCAAGTATTGAAGATTTAAGAAACACAGTTATAGGTATCGAAGAAAATGTTGAAGACAAGGTGATAGGATCAAGAAGGATAGTAAGGTTCATGTTTATATCACTCCTGACCGGTAACCACATACTTCTGGAAGGTGTTCCAGGCCTTGCGAAAACTATGCTGGCTAATGAATTTGCCAGGCATACAAAAATGGATTTCAAAAGGATTCAGTTCACTCCGGACATGCTGCCATCTGATGTAACTGGAAATATAATTTTTGATGTGGAATCCAGGAAAATGGAATTCAGGTCCGGCCCTATATTTTCAAATGTTATCCTGGCAGATGAAATCAACAGGACGCCGCCGAAGGTACAGTCAGCGCTTCTTGAGAGCATGGAGGAGCACCAGGTAACTGTTGGCGGGGAAACCCATCCACTTCCAGTCCCATTCTTTGTGATTGCCACACAGAACCCTATCGAGCAGGAGGGTACATTTCCGCTGGCAGAAGCACTGATGGATCGGTTTCTCTTCAGGTATTACCTCAGCTATCCGACGAGGGAAGAGGAGATCAGAATCCTGGATTCAATAGACGAGGTGAAAGATCTTTCAATAACTCTCACGCCAGATGAAATCACGGCATTCAGGGCGGAAGTTGACAGCGTCTATGCATGTGATGAGATCAAGGCCTACATAGTAGATATAATCAGGAAAAGCAGGGAAAACGATCTCGTTTACCTCGGTGCAAGCCCCAGGACAACTACAAAATATCTCAGGGCAGCAAAGGCAAATGCACTCATAAGCGGCAGGAATTTTGTCATCCCTGAAGATGTCAGATACATGGCCAGGGATATACTGAATCACAGGCTCATACTCAAGCCTGAAGCTGTGATAGACGAGAACACAGACATAAAGGAAATAACGGGAAGGATAATTGACAGAATAATTTCAGAGACAGAGTACCCGAAATGATACGAAAGACCGGTTACCTTATATTAAGCGCCGCAGTATATAATCTCTTCGAATCTATTGTGCTGGGATACGATTATTACATAGTCTTTTCATTTGTAGTCTTCTTTATTTTTGCATCGGACTTCCTGATATTCAACATAACAGATTCAAGGAACGTGTATAATCTTGAGGCAACGGTAACCACGAAATCGGATTCCATGAGAAAATACGGAAAAAAAGATCTCTTTATTTCGATTACAAATAAGGGAAACAGGAGAATTACATTCCATTATTACGTTGTGACATCGGATGTTTTCAAACTTGGCGGTGATTACCAGGGGTTCCTGACGGTTGGCGGCGGGGAAACTTCAGTCAAAAAATTTTCCATAACAGCTGAAACCATAGGAAAATACGATATAGGGCCGCTTTCGGTATACTCTGAGGATCCGATGCATCTCGCTATCGAAAAGGTCGATATCAACACAAAACTTGAGATAAAGGTATCGCCGTCGGTTGAAGAATCCCTGTCGGGGCGCAGTGAAAGGGTCAGTAACGTCCTCTTTTACAACGGAGTCCATTACAATAAGAGGGCAGGGGAAGGTTATGATTTTTACCTTCTCAGGCCATATGCGCCGGGAGACGAAATACGTTATGTTGCATGGTCCAGGCTTGGATATCTGAATGGCGATGATATCTATGTAAAACAGATGGAGGAGGAACGTATAATAGACACGCTCTTCGTTATTGATTTCGGATCAGGGATGAACCAGGGCAACGAAGGCAGAAGAATTTATGACGGGGTCATATCCAACGTTATAAACATGTCTTATAGAATCCGCAGAAACCAGGACGGAGTCGGTTTCCTCATCATGTCAGATGACACGAAAATTTTCATAAGGCCTGAGAGGAACAATACGGGTATCGATAGATTCCAGAAATCCGTTTCCGAAATAAGGCCATCAGGGACTTTCAATGTAACCGATGCACTCAGGGAAGTCGGAAAAAAACTCAGGAAAAATGCGATAGTGTTCATAATTTCATCGTTTGCATACAACGAGGATCTTTCAAGGCTTTATGATGAAAAGCGTGGCCAGAAGATGTACGCGTTTGTCATAAACCCTTTCGATTACATTGTTAAGGATGCGATAAATGAGGACCTCCGCAGGAGCCTTTTCCTGAAGCAGTACAGGATTTCGAAGGCAATATCGGATGTCCTGAACAGTGAAGGTATAAAATCTGTGGTTGCCGGGAATCACGATATGCTGCAGAAGCTTATGATTTCATATAATTATGCAAAAATGACAAACCAGGGGGAATAGGGGATGGCTGATAGAATGGATTCGAAAATTTACAGGGTAATGAGCATCGGGATATTCGCTCCATCACTTGTAATGTTCTATTATGTGATAACAAATGTTTACCCGTTCATGAACATTCCATTTTTCATCTTCCTTGCTGCTTTGCCATTCTTCAGGATATTTCTTTCAAGGAAGTACAAGCCGATCGTTTATGTTGCTGCCCTCCTTTTGATACTTCTCTCCATCCTGCTCAGCTTATCGATACAGCTCGGCTATGTTTCGTCAAGATACAGTTTTGCCGCATTAAAGCCTGATCTGGGTCTCTTTGTTTCAGGAATAACAGGCCTGGGTTTCATAACAATGGTTGAGGGTATAATATCAGGAAAGATCTATGCAAATATAACGCTGCTTGCATTCTCCGTTCTCACATTTCTTGACATGATAGCAGCTATAATAGTTTTCAGGGAAACCGGCTATTCATTTGCAACCTCCTACTTTTATGTTGAAATGATGGAGTACTATGCACTTTATTCGCTAATCGTTTACGGATACGAATCAACACTTCCTCTGGCCACATTCACGGTTCCTATATGGCAGTTTATACTGGCATCATTCATCGTTTCCATAATTTCAATATTCCTGTCAATTTTTATGAGGGCAAGAAAGGAAGGATCACGCATAGACGCGCTTTCATATGTAATATTCTACGGATCCATTCTTGGAGTCGGAGGTTTTTACCTTGTCGTAACTTTACAGAGATTTTCACTCCAGTTCTTTGCGATTGCTGCAATCGTCGTTTCAATGGTTATTGCAATAGAAAAGACCGGCAAAAATTCCAGGAAACCGGATAAAAGCTGATTCATTGTTCATTTCTTTCCTGTACTCTTTGAAGCCATTTTCCAGTCGTTCCTGAATCTCTTCCTGAGTTTCCTCCTGAGAGACCATTTTTCTATTCTTAAGCCAACTTCCCTGTTTTTGTTCAGGCTCGAATCCGAGAAATTTTCTGACCCGATGAATGCGTGATGCCGGCCCGCAATCATCTTTGCATGCATGTACAGTTCCGATGCTGGTGCGAATCTTACTGCAACGCCGTTTTTCTTCAGTGTGTTCACGTTCTTTAAGTCGTTCGGGGAGACGCTTGACGGAAGTATTATCCGCAGTTTTCTGCCCTTATCCGACAGGGCCTTCAGAACGGCAGGATCATCGCCCATCTCCTCGGTTTCAATGAATACCGGGCCTTCCTGTTTTATAATGGCTGCGATATCATTTTCTGACCCCGGTGATATTATCAGGCCCCCAGGCCGGCTGTCAAATTTTGAATTTTCCCAATCGCTTTCAAACAGCTTTATGATACCCTTAAGTATTTTCCGCTGACCGGCTATTATGAAGTATTCCCTATTTTTGGTGAAACCGGCATCGGTAAGATTTGGAGTCCCGATTTCGTACCTTTTTCCTGTTACCATATATTTGGCGTGATCAAACACGTCCGGCTTCTCGAATCTTGCCGGGGCTGTCTTAACTGACGCTCCGGTTTTCTTGAGATCGTCTATTTCAACTCCGGCTTCCCCGCTCTGGTATGGCCTCCCATCGACAATGATCTTTACGTCCACGCCCCTCTTCACAGTCTTTTCGACCTCAAGAATAACTTCCTTGCTGTCTATGAGATAACAGTTGATGTAGAGAAATTTCCTGCTTTCCCTTATAAAGTCAATGATTGGCTTGATACCGTCCTCAGGTTCAATGAACAACACAGCGCCGGATACCGTGCTATCATATATTTATTATGTAATTCCAGATAATAAATTATCTTCAGTATTCCGGCGCCATAGTATCACCATATCAGCTGCATTAACCGGCAGGAATATACATGCAGAACGCATTCGCGTATGCAAAAAGCTAATTCGCAAAGATTTATAACAGGCTTTGCATTTCATTTTAATCAACTGCATGACTGGAGCTCCCTGCGCCGGTTTAGTGATCTGGCCGTATTTGCTGTGCCAGGAGAGGAACTTGAATAAAACCTGGTATTTAAAGGAGGATGCGTGAAAACCGTGCCATGGACAGGGATGCAATAGTTTAAAATGCGAGTGAAATGTATGATATTAGAGGTATAAGTATGATGAGATTAAATATTTCAGTCAGGAGTCTCAAGGAAATAACAGATTTACTGAGTGCCATAGTGACAGAGGCAAAATTCAGGATTGATGATGCAGGTTTTTCCGTAACAGCTGTGGATCCAGCTCACGTTGCAATGGTCAGTCTCAATGTTCCGAAGGAAGCGTTCAATGAATTTCAAACTGACGGGCAGGAGGACATAGCACTGGATATCGACAGGCTCAAATCCATAATAAAGCTCACAAGCTCTTCAGAAAATGTCGGAATAACGAAGGAGAAGGAAAAGCTGAAATTTGATCTCGGTACGATAAGCAAGAGCATATCCCTTCTCGACAGCAGCACGATCACAACACCGAAGATACCAAGCATAGCATCGGAATACTTCGCAGTTGTCAAGAAATCAGATTTTGAGCGTGGATTGCGTGCGGCTGAGGATATTTCCGATTCCATAAAATTCACGCTTTCCCCGGACGGGTTCAGGGCCAGTGCATCATCTGAATCAGAAGAATCGGAGATGACGCTGCCGAAGGATATGATTTCTGAACTCCAGTGTGATGGATCAATCAAGAGCTCATATCCCCTGGAATACCTTCTTAAATTCATAAGGGCCATGTCATCAGCAGATGCCCTGAAGCTGAGTTTCAGGGACGACTACCCGCTTTCGATAGAATTCTACCTGGACCAGAACCAGAATGCAAAGATAAAGGGTCTTTTCCTTCTCGCTCCGAGAATGGAACAGTAACCATCCTATTTCAGGGCAAATGGGCTTTCCAGGCTCATCGATTTGCAAAGGTGCAAACGCATCCTTCTGTAAAGATCGATCCGGCTTTGCCCCCTGAATAACTCATTTTTATCTTAAACTCGTATAATAACTATAAAGTTAGTAACCTGGCAGGAAAACATGGTAAAGCATGGGTCCAGTTATTTTCCTGATCACGGGAATCAGGTAAAAATGAGCGGATCTTCAGCACGATGGTTACCTGGTCTGTATTTTCCTCATGAAATATGTTTTGCCTTCATATTCCAGTTCTACCATCCTGCCTTCCTTTACAATTTTTTCAAACTCATCCCAGCTGGATCCGTTTTCCCTCAGGGCCTTCTCTATCGCATCCCTCCTCATGGGATGGACTGAAGTCGTGTCGAGTATGCTGTCAAGAACATTCCCGGTAATCGAGAATTCATTTCCCTCGTAGCCTATCAGGTACTCAACCTTTTCCTGGCCCAGGCACTTCGAGAATACCTGGAACGCCGAATTGATAAAATTTTCTTCAGGAGGCCGCACCCACTTCTCTGCCGGGGGACGTGTCGGCACCGCCAGGTATGATTTTTTTACAGTTGAAACCTCCTTTATGAATTTTGAAATACCGGTAACATCATTCTCATCCTGAATTCCGTCCACAAGCATGGTCTCCGTTGCCAGGTATCCCTTATATTCAGATGCGAACATCCTGATTCCATCCAGTACTTTTTCAAGTTTCACGCTCCCCTTTGGCCGGTCAACGCGCACCCATGTTCCAGGTTCCGTTGCGTCAACTTTCAGTGAAACCCAGTCTGATTCCATCAGATCATTTCTCACATCCTCCGACCAGATCAGGGATGAATTACTTATTACTGCAACCTTGATCCCGAAATCTTTGACATCACGTATTTCCTTCCCGAGACCGGCGTCAAGCGTCGGTTCACCGTCAGGCACGAACGTAAGATAATCTATACTGTCACCCTTTTCTTCAGCTTCCTTTATCTTTTTTGAAACCGCATCGATTATTGATCCAGAATCATAAAATTTCCGGCGTTCCGCTGAATACGAAAGTGTCCTGCCAAGCTGGCAATAAACACAGGAATATGAGCACAATTTTGGCGGAATATTGTTTATGCCAAGGCTCCTGCCCAGCCTGCGTGATGGCACAGGCCCGAAAGCAATCTCTGGAATCTCATTCATGTTCAAACATCGATACCTGTTATATATGTGTATCCGGATTCGATTCCGTTAACGCATGCAATCCGGGCCCACGCATAATTTTCGAATGGATCCTGTGAATAGATACAGGCACAATTTTGCACAGCGAATCGGATCAGTTTTTCTATGGCATGAGTAAATACATGGATGATCCGAATGGCTGTTCCTCTGGCGATCCATTTAGTAAACTTTATATTGAAGAACATATTTATCCGTCAGGTAAGGTGATCAGAAATATGATGTCTGGACAGGTTCCAATACTTGTGCTTAAAGAAGGTACACAAAGAGAACAGGGAAAGAATGCACAGAGAAATAACATAGAGGCTGCTAAGGCCATTGCCGATGCGGTCAGGACTACGCTTGGCCCCAAGGGAATGGATAAGATGCTGGTCGATTCCATCGGCGATATTATAATTTCAAATGACGGTGCTACAATCCTGAAGGAAATGGATGTTGATCATCCAACCGCAAAGATGATTGTGGAAGTTTCAAAGGCACAGGACACAGCTGTTGGTGATGGCACAACAACTGCAGTTGTTCTTTCAGGCGAGCTTCTGAAACAGGCAGAATCTCTTCTCGATCAGGGTGTACACCCGACGGTGATATCAAACGGATACCGCCTGGCTGTTAACGAGTGCAAGAAATATATCGATGAAATGGCATCCAAATCAACCGATGACGCCATTCTCAAGAAAATAGCCCTCACTGCACTTTCAGGCAAGAATACCGGTATATCCAATGCATTTCTTGCAGATCTGGTTGTAAAGGCCATAAATGCAGTTGCAGAAAATCGTGATGGAAAACTTGTTGTCGATACTGCAAATATAAAGGTTGACAAGAAGAACGGAGGAAGTGTCAACGACACGCAGTTCATAAGCGGTATAGTAATAGACAAGGAAAAAGTACATTCGAGGATGCCGGATGTAGTCA
This sequence comes from Thermoplasmataceae archaeon, assembly GCA_031961205.1. Classification (GTDB taxonomy): domain Archaea; phylum Thermoplasmatota; class Thermoplasmata; order Thermoplasmatales; family Thermoplasmataceae; genus JAVRLS01. The sequence goes on from JAVRLS010000033.1 coordinate 11,066, forward strand.
AGAACGCAAAAATCGCCCTTGTGGATTCTGCACTTGAGATAAAGAAGACTGAAATAGAGGCAAAGGTCCAGATAAGCGATCCGAGCAAGATACAGGACTTCCTGAATCAGGAGACCAATACCTTCAAGGAGATGGTTGAGAAGGTAAAGAAGAGCGGCGCAAATGTTATACTCTGCCAGAAAGGAATAGACGACGTTGCACAGCATTACCTTGCGAAGGAAGGCATATATGCAGCAAGAAGGGTAAAGAAGAGCGATATGGAAAAGCTTGCTAAGGCCACCGGCGCAAAGATAATAACAGATCTGGATGACCTGAATTCCTCTGCACTCGGATATGCTGAGAACGTTGAAGAGAAGAAAATTGGCGATGACAGGATGACATTCGTTACCGGCTGCAAGAATCCAAAGGCAGTCAGCATACTGATAAGGGGCGGCACAGATCATGTCGTCTCGGAAGTCGAAAGAGCCCTCAACGATGCTATAAGGGTTGTCGGCATAACAAAAGAAGACGGGAAATTCCTCTGGGGCGGCGGAGCAGTTGAATCTGAGCTCTCGATGAGGATTATGAAATATGCAAACAGCGTTGGCGGAAGGGAGCAGCTGGCAATAGAAGCCTTCGGCAAGGCTCTTGAGATAATTCCAAGGACGCTTGCTGAAAATGCCGGAATAGACCCGATAAACACGCTTATAAAACTGAAAGCGGCCCACGAGAAGGGACAGCTGTCAACAGGCATTGACTTTGACAAGAACGATACCGGTGATATGGAGGCAAAAGGCGTTGTTGATCCGGTCCGCGTTAAAGAGCATGCCCTTGAAAGCGCCGTTGAAGTTGCAACGATGATACTGCGCATTGATGACGTTGTGGCAAGCAAGAAATCCTCTCCTCCAGGCGGCCAGGGCGGCATGGGAGGTCCTGGTGGCATGGGAGGCATGGGCGGAATGCCTGAATACTGAAAATAAAATTTTTCATATTTTTTGCTTTTATTTTATAATCTCCGGAACTATTATCTTATTTTAAGGAATTTTAACGGAACTGAATTCATTTGTTATTC
>JAVRLS010000034.1:0-10863 GCA_031961205.1 Thermoplasmataceae archaeon
CAAAGTATTCCATGTCCTTCCGTGATGATGCAACCTCCTTCAATATGGATGATTCCTCCTCGGCCCTCATCACTGGATCCTGGAACATGTAGATGTATCCCAGTCTTGAAGATTCAACGGAAGCCTTTATGGGCCTGTTATGGTAAATGAAGGCTGAATCGAATCTCACCTTATTCGGAACAAGGTTTGAATTCCTTTTCAACGGAAGGAGATAGTGCATCTTCATCTTCCTTAGATTCTTGATTACGTCTTCAGAGAACAAGCCCCGATCCATGATGAAGCCGATATCATTATCTTTGAACCTGTCAATGAAGTATCTCAGTGACTTTATGTCCTTCACTGAACCATAGAACACGTCAACTGCAACAGGTATCCATGATTTCACTGAGAATGCCATTATTACAGTTACCTGATTCTCATGATCATGTTGGGGATTGTAGCCCTTCTCCGCAAGTTTAAGGTTCTTAGAATATGATATGATCGATGTCATATCATAGAAGAGAAGACCGCCAGGTTCCATGATCTTTCTGAACATATCGTAGAGATCTGGAAAATGCTGTCCTATGTAACCGAGGATCCTGGATAATTCTTCTGGATCAAGATCAGGTTTCATTTTCCGTGATAAGTACAGCTTCTGGAACCTTGATGAGACAAGTCTCAATGGCATGGGATCAATGGCCTTCACAATGGCCATTGCCATTACCTGATCACGATAGGGGTGTTTCTCCATTATGCCGTATATATCCTGCATCAGATTCCAGACAAGCTGTGAATTGCCGTATTCGTATACCATGGTTGATGAGAATATTCTCTTTGCTTTCTTCTCCCTGAAATTTCCGTTCTCATCTATCGAACCTAGGAGCGTTGTCTTCTTCACTGATCTTTTCCTCTCCTTATCCCATACGCCCTTTGCCATGTACAGGTAGTATTTTCCACCTATGATCTTCAGTTCGATCTTCTTGCCATGTTCATTTTTCATCCTGATATACGTTTCTTTCACAGCCTCAGGTGCTTTGTCAATCATAGCCATATGTGTTAGTATATGTGTTAATACTATTTACATGTTTCTATTGGAAATGGCTATAATATGGTTTCAAAAGAGATCCTATAAAATAAGATGGAAAATACAACATTTGATTAAATATGCCTAAAACACAGGCTTACGTAAACAATGTATATGTGTTAAGACGAAAGAGTTCAGGTTTTTAAATATTTAAATCTTGCTCACGATTTCGTCCATACGATTTAATCCATCGGAAAATGATAACCATGCGTCTATTTATTTAAGCAATGTTAAGTTTTACCATAAAAGTTAACTTCCATGCAGATGATCTCCTAAGGGCATCGTTGATTCAAAAAATAGAACTTTCCCAGACAATTATCTGTAACTAAAATCGATAAACACTATCAGCGATAGTCAATTTATTCTGAACGAGAGGAACGTATTTATAATCCTAATATGAATCATATCATCATGAATGAAACAGAATTAAGCATTGATTTTAATACAGGAAAAAAGGCCGTTGAAACTGCAAGGATGGCCATTGAAACATACATTAAAGAGAACAGGATAATAGCTTCTCCAGTGGACGGTTTATTTTCAGATAAACACGGGGTTTTCACGACTTTAGAAACGTATCCGGGTAAGGCACTCAGGGGCTGCATCGGTTTCCCTGAACCTTATTATTCTTTGGGCGACGGAGTTGTCAAGAGCGCGATTTATGCCGCTACAGAGGACCCGAGATTTGACAGGATTAAAGCTGATGAACTGGACAGGGTTACTGTAGAGGTATCAATACTAACCGAACCGGTTGAAATAGAATCCGATCCAGAGAAACGCCCGGATAACATAAAGATCGGCAGGGATGGCCTTATTACTGTATATAACGGTGCAAGTGGCCTCCTTCTTCCGCAGGTTGCAACAGAGAACCACATGGGTTCAAGGGAATTTTTGGAAGCGCTCTGTGAAAAGGCCGGCCTCTGGGAGGGCTGCTGGAAATATAAGAAGGTGAAGATTAGCAAGTTTCAGGCGATTATTTTCGGCGAGAAAAAACCACGCGGGGAGGTCGAGCAGAGATGATCAGGAATCCGGTTGTGGCAGGTTATTTCTATCCCGATGATGCAACAGAACTGTCATCACTTATCTCGTCATTCAACGTCACGGAAGAGCCGTCCGGGCAGAGGCTGATAGGCGTGGTAGTTCCCCATGCAGGATACATTTATTCAGGAAAGACAGCGATGTATTCATATGCCGCTGTAAAAAACGGTACATTGAGAAAATTCATAATCATAGGGCCAAACCACAATCCGTTCACAGAGTTTACATCGATCTATCCCGAGGGGACATGGAAGACTCCACTCGGGGTGTCGAATATAGATTCAGAACTTGCAAAAAAAATTATGAAAGGATCGAAATATATAGTCGAAGACGAGGAATCGCATAAGCGGGAACATTCAATAGAGGTCCAGATACCATTTCTTCAGTACATCTTCGGAAGCGGTTTTACGTTCGTCCCATTAATACTTGGCTACCAGGATGAATATATTGCCGAAGATATAGCTTCTGCAATAATGCCCTACAATTCAGAGGCCGTTATAATCGCAAGCTCAGATTTCACCCATTATGAGAAAAAGGAATCCGTTGAGAGAAAAGATTTCGATCTCATATCGAAGATAACATCGCTTGATACAGATGGATTCTATGAGATACTGGAAAAGGAAAATATATCTGCATGCGGCTACGGAGCAATTGCAACCTTAATGATAATAACAAAAAAGCTGGGAGGAAAGATAAAACTGATGAACCATTCCACATCCGGCGATGTCAATGGCGATTACAGGTCAGTTGTAGGTTATGCTTCACTGGTAGCTTATGTATGAAGGATTATACTTCATATGATTTTTTGCGGTCAAATACAACATTCCCGTTTTTTATAGTTTTTGAAACTATATTTTTCCCGTATTCATAAGGAATTTTCCTGTAATTATCAACATCCAGTATGGCAATGTCGGCAATCTTCCCCTCTTCCAGGGTACCCTTGAATTCAGACATTCCAAGAGAATAGGCTGCGTTGATGGTAGTCGAATTGATCGCCTCCTCTATGGATATTCCGGAATGAACAACTGCCAGATAAATTGAAAAGAAAAGATTCGTATTATAATTCAGCGGGGATGCGTCCGAAGCTATTACAACAGGAATATTCTTTTTTATGAATTTCCTGATATCGGGGAATTTTTCACCGAGTGTGAAAACCGTCGAGGGCAGAAACGCTGCAATGCTGTTTCCTTCCTTTAAAATATCAAGATCCTCATCATCCGTATGGATAAGATGATCTGCGCTGAACAGCCTTCCATTCGCGCATGCCTTTATGCATCCTGTATTGGCTATTTCGTTTGCATGCATTCTCATCCTGATACCATTTCTTTCTGCATACCTGGATATCTCAAGTGCAGATTCTGGAGAAAAGGCGCCGGAATCGCAGAATATGTCAATGAACATTATCCTTTCAATGATACTGTCTATTACCTCTTCGGAATATTTTACATATTCGTTTTCATTGTATCCCTCAGGCACTACGTGAAGAAGATATGTTGGGACAGTATCCACGATTCCTTTGCTCCCTATGCTGTATATAACGTTGAGAAGTTTTTCCTCCTGATCCTTTGTGAGGCCGTAGCCTGTTTTTATCTCCATTGTTGTTGTTCCCGTGGATACCGCATCCATAACACGTTCCATGCTCTGTGCAAATATCTCGTTCTCATCCGATGAAGCAACGCTCCTTATCGTTCTGTATATCCCGTTTCCGGTCCTTAAAAGATCTTCATAAGTTACATTCTTCAATCTCAGGTAAAATTCATCTTCCCTTGTTCCTGAATATACTATATGGGTATGGCTGTCTATAAGCCCGGGAATGACGGTCCCATCACCAGCATCAATAATTTTTTCACCGGGGAAGTTCTTTTTCCCGGTTATTTCAGATATTTTTCCGTCCTTTACGATAATCGATCTGTTCTCGATAACTTCCAGGTTTCCCTGGCTGCTTCCGGAAAGGGGCCCTTTGCCGGAGGCAGTTACTATCTGCCCTATATTCGTTATTACTGTCATTTTATATAGGGTGATCTGAACTTAGGCTTATTTTTTATTATACCGATCGATGATTCGTAGCCTGCGTCGGCGTGCCTTATGACTCCAATACCTGGATCCGCATTTAGCACGCGTTTCATGCGTTCTTCCGCATCCTTTGTTCCGTCTGCAACTATAACGAATCCGGCATGTATGGCATTTCCAATACCGGTGCCTCCGCCGTGATGGACCGAAACCCATGTTGCGCCGGATATTGCGTTGAGAAGTGCGTTCAGTATGGGCCAGTCGGCTATAGCGTCACTTCCGTCCTTCATCTTTTCAGTTTCCCTGTATGGGGATGCAACGGAACCCGTATCGTGATGATCCCTTCCTATTGCTACAGGTGCTGACAGCTCGCCCCTCCTGACCATATCATTTATCATCAGGCCGATCCTCTCGCGCTCGCCGTAGCTTGCATAGCATATCCTTGCCGGAAGCCCCTGGAAGTGTACCCTTTCCTTCGCGAGCTTTATCCACTTTATGAGGTGTTCATCTTCCTTGAAATTCGCCATTATTGCATCGTCTATCCTGTATATGTCATTCGGATCACCGGAAAGCGCAAGCCACCTGAACGGGCCGGATCCTATCGCGAACAGATCCCTTATGTAAGCCGGAACGTATCCGGGTATGTCAAATGCGTTTTTCAGGCCGCCTTCCTGGGCCCTCGTCCTGAAATCGTTCCCGTAGTCAAATGCCTTTGATCCATGATCCATGAACCAGAGTATGGCCTTTGCCTCCTTAACGATGGATTCGTAAACCTTCTCCTTGTATTGATCCTTATCCCTGTCCCTGAATTCAGCAGCCGTTTTCACGCTGTACCCCTCTGGTATGTAACCCAGATTCAGATCATGGGCCGCAGTCTGGTCAGAAACTATATCCGGAACAATGTTTTTCTTCATAAGATCATAGTAAATGGTGGCTGCATTTCCTAGAAGCCCTATTGATGTGGGCTTTCCGCTCTTTATGGCATCGTCCTTCATCTTCAGCGCTTCATCCAGGCTGTCCGTCCATGTGTCCAGGTACTTGTCACGAAGCCGCCTTCTTATCTTTTCCTCGTCTACTTCCACAACTATCCCGGTGGCGTTGTTCATTGTGATGGCCAGTGGCTGGGCCCCGCCCATCTCGCCGAGCCCTGATGTAAGAACCCACTTTCCTGAAAGATCGTCCTTGCCATATTCTTTCCTGGCAAGGGCAGAAAGCGTTTCATAAGTTCCCTGAAGTACGCCCTGTGTACCTATGTATACCCATGATCCAGCGGTCATCTGCCCGAACATCGTAAGGCCTCTCGCCTCAAGGTCCCAGAAAATATCATCGGTTGCCCAGTGAGGTACGATCTGGGCATTAACTATCAAGACCCTTGGAACTTCTTTTGTTGTCTTGAAAACGCCGACGGGCTTTCCCGACTGCACCAGCAGTGTTTCGTCATCCTCGAGATGTTTCAGTTCATCAACGATCTTATCGAAGGCTTCCCAGTTGCGGGCGGCCTTTCCCTTTCCTCCATAAACTATAAGGTTATCCGGGTCCTTTGCAACCATCGGATCAAGATTATTCATGAGTAGCCTCAGCGCAGCTTCCTGCCCCCATCCCTTTGTGTTCAGCTTTGTGCCCCTCGGGGCATGTATTTCTCTTTTCTGTTCCATAGCTGATAATGCCTAACAATTTATTTAATATTATTTCAGGAATTCGTTTCAAAGCCAATTAATTTTATATATAAAAAATATTTTTTGATAATCATTATATACAGCAACAGCCTCATGTTACCATGAAGAACCTGGCAGTAGTAATTTCATCAGGGAAGGAATCAAAGGAGAAAGTTTTAACCGGCCTCACTTTTGCGAACGTTTCAAAGAAGAATAAATTCTTCGGTGACGTTGCATTAATATTCTTTGGCCCTAGCGAGAAGCTAATTGCAGAGAACGATCCGGACATCATGAAGGCGATCGATGACTTCCGAAAGATGGGTGAAAAGCCACTCGCATGCCAGGCAGCGGCCTCGAATTTCAACATCCTTGACGACATAAAGAAAATAGAGAATGTCAGAGTTGAAATGGTAGGCCCCGTTATAAGGGACCTGGCAGAAAAAAATTATGTTATTATGACGTTTTGATTTCAGTACCATTTTCCTGGAATCAGGTCTTTTATCTCTCCTTTTTCGATCATATCCGCTATCGCAGAGATATCATCCATTGAAGGCCGATCAGCTGTCAGAGGCGGTATCTTTTCCCTTATCTTTTTGTATACGGTACCTGTGCTGGTCGAGAATTTCTTGCTTGAAAACTCCAGGGACTGCGATCCAAGAAGGAATTCAATGGAGATAATTCCCTTTAAATTTTCGACTATCTCGGAGAGTTTTATGACCGAATTCGCACCCATGCTCACATGATCCTCCTGGTTTGCAGATGTGGGTATTGAATCAGCAGAAGACGGGTATGAGAGGGTCTTATTCCTGTTGCAGAGTGCTGCCGCTGTATACTGCGGAATCATGTAACCTGAATTGACGCCGCTGTTTTCCACAAGGAACGGTGGCAATCCGCTGAGATTATGATCGACAAGCCTGGCGATCCTTCTCTCGATCATGTTCCCCATATCGGTAAGCGCTATCGCAAGAAAATCTGAAACCAGCGCTACCGGTTCGCCATGAAAATTACCGCCTGACACCACATCTTCACCGTTGAAGAGCGGGTTATCGGTTGCTGAATTGATCTCAACGTTCACAACATTTTTGACATAATTTACCGTGTCTATAACAGCGCCGTAGACCTGCGGTATGCACCTCAGCGTGTATGCATCCTGCACCTTTGTTTCGTTTGATTTTTTCACTATTTCGCTGCCTTCAGCAAGGTCCAGGAGTTTCTTTGCAACATATATCTGCCCGTGGTGTGGCCTGCTCTCTACTATCCAGCTGCTGAAAGCCTTTGAGGTGCCGTTCAGCCCTTCGAAGGACAGAAGAGCCGAGAGGATCGCGTTCTCTATCAGGTTGTATGATTTCTTCACGAGCACGGAAAGAATGCCTGCCATCATGGATGTCCCGTTTATTAATGCGACCCCTTCCTTCTCCTTGAATTCGTATGGCTTGAGCCCGGCGAGCCTGAGGGCCTCGGATGATGCGTATTTCTTGCCCCCGTAGAAGGCATAACCTTCCCCCATCATAGCGAGACCGATATGGGCCAGGGGGGCCAGATCGCCGCTTGCTCCGACGGATCCGAATCTCGGTACGGCCGGTATAACGTCCCTGTTAACCATTTCCATAAGCATTGAAAGCATATCCTCAGTTACGGCTGAATAACCCTTTGAAAGAGTATTTGCCCGTACTGCCATTATCGCCCTGACATACATCCTGTCAAGAAATTCCCCGTAACCGGCTGAATGGCTTCTTATAAGGTTTTTTTGCAGTTCTTTCTCCATATCCCTCCCGACTCTCACGTTCAGGAGGCTTCCAAATCCAGTATTGACCCCGTATATGGTTTTATCGCTGTCTATAAGTTTTTCAAACCTGTCCCTCTCTTCCCTGACCTTCTTTTTGGCCCCGGATGAAAGTTCGATCTTCCCGCCATTAACGGCTATCTCATAGACCTCGTCAACGGTCATGCTGTTTCCGTCTATAACTACCATAAACAACTATGGCAAGGTTAAATATCTATTTGTCTCCAACGATGGTGTTTTCAAATGCGATCATTCCATTTTACGGTACGATATCCTTAAACCATGGTTTGACTTATTAAAACATGGAACCGGCTGTTCTCTATAAGATCGAAGGAGATTCGGTTATATGTACTGCATGCAGGAGGTACTGCAGGCTCAAGGACGGGCAGACGGGCTTCTGTGGTGTAAGAAAGAATATTGGCGGGACAGTATACCTGCTTGTTTATGGCCTTCCATCAGCCATAAATATCGATCCTATTGAAAAAAAGCCGGTACTTCATATGTATCCGGGATCAAGGATATTTTCGTTAGGAACAGTGGGATGCAGCTTTGCATGCCAGTACTGCCAGAATTATGACATCAGCCAGCGCAAAACGGTAACGGGTTACCATTACGATCCTGAAGATATTGTTGACCAGGCAATAGAATACGGATGCCAGGGCATAGCATACACATACAATGAGCCAAGCATATTCATGGAATATGCACATGATATAGGAATGATTGCGAGAAAGAAAGGGATGTTCAACATATTCGTTACGAATGGATACGAAACGCCGGAAGCCCTTGACATGGCAACGGATTTTCTGGATATTGCGACAGTTGATTTCAAGGGGAACGCCAGTAATGATTTTTACAGGCACTATATTTCTGTAAACGGTGCAGATCCTATATTTGAAACGCTGGCTGGAATGAAGGAAAGAGGCATACACGTTGAGATAACCGACCTCGTGGTGCCCGGAATTGGAGACGATCTGAAGGATGCGGAATCGATGATACGGCGATTAACGGAAATATTCGGATATGATGTTCCGCTGAGCTTTCTGCGTTTCCATCCGGACTACAGGATGATGAACGTGCCTGAAACACCTGTTAAAACCCTTAAAGACCATTATGATCTTGCGGTTTCCATGGGAATGCATTATGTTTACATAGGCAATGTTCCCGGATATTTCGAGAATACTTACTGCCCCGTGTGCCACAGCACGCTCATAAAAAGATACGGTTTTTCATCGGAAGTTACCGGACTCAACGAAGACGGTACATGCTCAAAATGCGGTTTCCAGACCGGAATAAAGCTTCTCAGGAAAGAAAAAATAGAATAATGCGTAATTTTTCACTGATACTGGATATCTGTCCTTTCCTCCATGCCATCAATGAACGTTTTAAGTTTCCTCAATTTTTTTGAGAGTTTCCTGAATTCGTCCGGATAAAGCTGCTGATCAGAATCCGATAAAGCGCTTTCCGGATCGTAATGAACTTCAACCTCGATCATGTCCGATCCTGCTGCAACGGCAGCAAGCGCCATAGATTCAACGTATTCCCTCTTCCCGGATGCATGGCTGGGATCAACGCATACCGGAAGATGCGTTTTCCTCTTTGCAGCAATCACCGTACCGATGTTCATGGTGAATCTTGTCGATTCTTCGATTCCCCTGACGCCCCTGTAGCACATAACTATGTTCCCGTTTCCACCGCTGAGTATGTATTCGGATGCGTCAAGCCATTCGCCGATAGTGTTTCCCATGCCATTCTTCAGGAGCACCGGTTTATTCTTCTTACCCAGAAAACGGAGAAGATCGAAGTTCTGTGCGTTCCTTGATCCGACCTGCAGCATGTCAACGTTTTCCATGATTTCGTAGTATTCCGGATTCATGATCTCCGTAACGATGGGTATATTGAACTCCTCCTTCGCACGCTCAAGTATCTTTATGCCGTCCTTCCCCAGGCCCTGGAAGGAGTATGGCGATGTCCTTGGCTTATAGGCACCGCCCCTCAGCATGTCGGCGCCATATCTTTTCACAAGGGAAGCCGTCTCCATGAGCTGTTCCTCATTTTCAACTGCGCAGGGGCCGGCAGCAATCGTCAGTGAGTCGCCTATCCTCACACCGGATACATCGACGGTTGTCCTATCCCTGAATTCCCTTGAATAAAGGTGCTTTATATGATGTTCTGTTTCTATTCTCTTTCCATCAAGAAAAATCACGGTCTTATCGTATATATTTACTGTCCTGTAACTCCTGCCCTCGTAATTCAGGCGCTCTATTAGATCATCCTTTTCCTTTTCGTCTACAGGTACGATTATCACATGTATCCCCTTTAAATATTGATGGTGCAGATGGATGTACAGCCAGGCAACTAATTTAAGTCTTTAGCCGGATTTAACCGTAAATTGCTATCCACGTAAATCGGTAAATGCTTAATAAATAATACGGTTTTAAAATTGCATAAATATAAATAAAATAATACAGATATAAAAGTTTCTCAAACAGATCCCAATTTTTCCAGAACCTCCTCATAAAAGTATGGTCCGGAAATTGCTACCGGGAAAATGGTACCGTAGAAGTAATCATTTGCAAAGTCATTTGTCAGGGTATCCGGATAATCAAAGTAAACAATGTAATAACGATCATCGTAAAGGTACACGGCATAGTTGTCGTTCATGAATTCCATGTCTATCTTTCCGGATGCCTGCAATGCGGAATAAAAATATCCGGTGAGAATATGCTCCTCCGCGGATCCGTTTCCGCCGTAAGCCCTTTCCCCGATAATACCGTAACGTGAAAGGTAATTCCTGACCAAATCGGCTGATACCGTATCCATAGGTATTGTATTGAAATATCGGCTTAAAATTATTTCCTTTCCCGGCTTGAATTGATCCGTATGCAGTAATAACGCCTTCTCGTATCGCTAAGGCATATTTGCGTATCGATCATGTTTTTCTCTTTTAATATCTTCACGGCATACATGAGAGCCCTTCTTGATATGCCCGTATTCCTTATTATGCTGTCCACGTCGGATATCTTTGCTGTTTTCAGGTAGTTGAGAACCAGCCTGGTGGAAGGTGATAGATCGAAGAAGTTCTCTTCAATAGCCATGAATGCATATTTTCAATTTCGATAAAAATATTTTGTTATTATTTTCAACGAAATGGCAGCATCTTATTTGCGGGTTCGAACCTGAACATGAGCTTTCGTTAAAAAAGTTCAATTGAATGCATCCGTTACTCCCCGTATTTATGGAAAAAACGATGCTGAAGGCATTCGAAAAAGTGCACAGAATACGGGAATGTTTTATTTCATGATTCACTGTAATCA
>JAVRLS010000035.1:0-10402 GCA_031961205.1 Thermoplasmataceae archaeon
AGTGGCAGAACATAAGGCAATGATCAGCATCCTTATCGTTATATAAAGCGATCTGCAGGCTTACTTTTGTATAGTTTTCCGCCATGCAATTGCATATTTTTCATTGAACGGCGTTTATTTTTATCATTTTCTTATATAAATATGGTAATCGATTCTTAATAATCCGGTATTTTCCATGATCATAAAACTACATTTTTTGTAGCTAAGAACGGTATTATATACTGTATTATTGGATAAATGGTGAACAGGTATGCCTGTAAATGTATACTTTCCAGCTAACTCAATGTTTCAGTAATTAGCTCTGAATAAAACAAAACAGTTTTAATACTTATAGCTTTTATAGTTTTTGGTGACCAATAAAGATGATCTCAGTTGAAAAAGAGAGATATCCGAATATAAGATTCGCAAGTGATTTTGACATAAGTGAGAATGCTCCGTTCAAGAGTGTTGATGAATTCGTTAAGGATATGGGGCATCTGATAACGGAAGACATGCTCGTCATACGTGTTACTGAAAGCCTGTGTCCTGGCTGCGTGGATGAGGAAAAATTCGACCAGATGAGGATACCTGCAATAATATATGAGGAAGCAGGCGAAGTCAAGCAGATAAAGGAATGCCCGGAGCACGGTGTTACGATCGAAAAGTACTGGGAAGATTACGAAATGTTTGAGGAAGCAAAGAAATGGCAGGATCCTGGCGTTATAATAACGAATCCACAGATCGCCTATGCAGCATCAAAGATAGTATGCCCGACACACTGCGGGCTTTGCGTTAAGCACAAATCGCACACAGGCCTCGGGAACATCGTGGTGACAAACAGGTGCGACCTGTCGTGCTGGTACTGCTTCTTCTATGCAAAGGAAAACGAGCCTATATACGAGCCTTCGCAGGATCAAATCAGGATGATGCTCAGGAGGATGAAAAATGAACGTCCTGTCGGTGCAAATGCTGTCCAGATAACCGGAGGGGAACCGACGATGAGGGACGATATAATAGACATCGTCAAGATAGCAAGGGAGGAGGGATACGATCACGTGCAGCTGAATACCAACAGCATCAAGGCCGCCTTCGATCCTGATTTTGTCAAGAATGTAAGGGCCGCCGGATCAAATGTTGTCTATACCAGCTTCGACGGGCCCACTCCAAGATCAAATCCGAAGAACTTCTGGGAGATTCCTGCAGCACTGGAAAATTACAAAAAGGCTCCGCTTGGAGTTGTCCTTGTGCCTACGGTTATTGGAGGGGTAAATGATCTTTATCTCGGTGACATAATAAGGTTCGGGCTTTCAAATATAGATATTGTCAGGGCGGTCAATTTCCAGCCGGTTAGCCTGGTTGGAAGGATGCCGGACCGTGCAAGGCAGAAACAGAGGATCACGATTCCGGGAGCAATAAAAAAGATAGAGCAGCAGACTGACGGGCTCATAGGGAGAGAGGACTTCTTTACAGTTCCGTCCACGGCATCCGTGTCCAATTTCGTTGCCGCGCTTAAGGGCAGGCCTACATACAAGCTATCAATACATTATGCATGCGGAATGGGAACATACCTTTTCAAGGACAATGAAAAAGTTATACCTGTAACGAGATTCGTAGATGTAAGGGGAATGTTCGAGTATGTCCAGAAACTGGCCGATGAGATAGACGATGCCTCCTTCAAGATACTCAAGAAGGCTGAAAGCGCAACAAAGCTTTATATGAGCCTCAAAAAGTTCGTTGACTACGAGAAGGCCCCGAAGGACTTCAAGCTTAAGGACATGGTGTACAATGCGTTTACAGAAGGCGATTACCACGGCCTCAAGGCATTCCATTACAAGTCCATGTTCATAGGGTTCATGCACTTCCAGGATCCGTACACATACGATGTTGACCGTGTTGAAAGGTGCGATATACACTATGCAATGCCCGACGGGAGAGTGATACCGTTCTGCGCATTCAACGTAATTCCTGAGCTCTACAGAGATTCAACACAGAGAAAATACTCCATACCTGCAAAGCTCTACGAAGAAAAAACTGGAAGAAGCCTGAAGAGAGAGAAATATTACAGGGAATACAGCATGGAAGACAAGAGAAGAATCATCGACTTCTATGAGAGAAGCATTGGAAGAAAGCTAACGGAATTTGAAATAGGGCAGAAACTTGAAGATCCGGTTCCGGTGATATCCTCCCAGAACCCCGATCTCTAATTTTTATAATATTTCCATCGTATTGAAGCTGCAATTTCAAATATTTTTTTAAATTTCATTTATCTTTATATCCTACGGCTAAGAAAATTCTTTTATTCTTTCGAAGTATTACCCTATATTGACATACAAAATAGTCGACCATGAAAGTGATGTTGGCATCCTTGTATACGGTAAGACGTATGATGAGCTTTTTTCAAATGCGGTATATGCTATGGCCGATATTATTGTCGATGTTTCCACTCTGAAGGAAGACAAGAAAATGCATGAGATCATAACCGGGAAGACACCCGAGGAAGTTATGGTGAACCTTCTTTCAAGGGTGCTGTTTTTTATAGATACATATTACATTATATATTATCATGCCTCTTCGAAATACCAGGATGGAAACCTTGATGTTTATCTGTACGGTACGGACATTCCAGAAAATGTAGAGTATAAAAATGTGATAAAAGCCGTAACTTATGATGAAATCACTGTAAAACCAGAGGAGGGTTTTGCCAGGATAATATTTGATCTTTAGGCAGTATCGCCACATTTCAGCATTTCTATGTTCCTGTTATTGAACGCATATAATTAAGTGGCAAAAAAATTTCCGGTATCTGTGGTGTATTTAAAAGACAAACAGAATGAAAAATGCAAAACAATATAAATAGATTTAATATGAACTTTTATGCCAGGTCTACTTCCAACGGAGATATTCTTTACACGCGGTGTAGGGAGAGGTGAAACGCAATTAGAATCCTTTGAAGCTGCACTAAGGGATGCAGGTATCGCTAAATTCAACCTTTCAAGTATAAGTTCGATTTTTCCTCCTTATGCTAAGATGGTTGACAGGGACGATGGCCTCAAAAAGATGAGCCCCGGTGAAATTGCCTTTACTGTTCTGGCAAGAAACACATCAAACGAGCTAAACAGAATGATATCCTCGGCCATAGGATATGCCATACCGAAGGACAAGAGCAAGTGGGGATACCTGAGCGAACATCATAGTTTCGGTGAAACGGAAAAGGTTGCAGGATCCTTTGCCGAAAAACTTGCTGCTGAAATGCTGGCGAGCACATTCGGGCCAGCATCAAACCTGAAATATGACAAAGAACGGGAGGAATACGTTCTTGAGGATAAGATACTCACTACGGGTAACATATGTGCCACAGCAGTTGTTCTGGATCCAGGTGAATGGACAACCACCGTAGCGGCTGCAGTGCTGATAGTTTAAATTGCTTGAGTGATGAAATGGACGATATAGAAGAGAAATGGGAGAAAAAATGGGAAGAAGCGAAGATATTTGAGCCGAAGGTGAAGAACAGGAAAAAATTCATGATAACTGTCCCATGGCCTTACACAAACGGATCACTTCACGTGGGCCATGGCAGGACATACACTTTGGGCGATATCATTGCAAGATACAAAAGGGCAAGAGGTTACAATGTTCTCTTCCCGATGGGATTCCACCAGAGCGGGACACCCATCCTTGCATTTTCGGAGAGGATACGCAGCGGTGATAAGGCCACGATTGACCTTTACAGGAGTTACGTTGGCGAATATGATGATCAGAACGTTGATTCCCTTATAGAAAGTTTCAAGGAACCAAAGAATATAGCAGATTATTTTTCAAATGCGATCGTTCACGATTTCAAGAGGCTCGGGTATTCCATTGACTGGAGCAGGCAGTTCACATCTGCAGACGAATTCTACCAGAAATTCGTGCAGTGGCAATTCAGGAAACTGAATTCTGAAGGGCTCATTAAACAGGACAGGTATCCAATACTCTACAGTTTAAACGATGAGAATGCCGTCGGTGAAGATGACATAAAGGATGGGGACACAGACAAGGTTACGGTTGAAGAATTCACTGCAGTCATATTCAGGAACGATGCTTTCTGCCTTGTCGCCGCCTCTCTCAGGCCGGAAACGGTTTACGGAATAACGAATCTCTGGATAAGCGAACATGGCGAATATGTCAAGTTCAGGATGCGCAATAATGTTCTGGTATCATCAAGGGAGGGATTCCAGAAAATTTCTCTCCAGAATCCCGAAGTGGAATTCATAACGGACATCGACAGGGAAGAGATACTCAACAGGGAGTTTATTTCTCCGGAAACGGGTCGCAGCCTGAAGGTATACACGGCCGGCTTCGTCGATCCTGACAATGGCACAGGGATAGTTTATTCGGTCCCTTCACACTCGGTATATGATCGTATTTATTATGATAAAATGTTTAAGAATCAGGATTCGCCTGTTGTCATACAGTCAAGATCAAACATATCCGGAGTCATGTCATCCTACAGCATGGAAACGGCCGAAGGGCGCGATTCCGCGACGAAGGATCTTTACAGGGACGAATTCTATTATGGAAAGCTGATCAATTCAGGATCGTATACAGGCCTCACCGTTCAGGAAGCAAGGGAGAAAATGGCTTCGGATATGATCGGGGCCGGCAATGCCTTCGTGTTCTACGAGACATCGCGCAAGGCTGTCACGAGATCCGGATCCAGGGTCATAGTAGCGGTGCTGCCAGATCAGTGGTTCATCGATTATTCGCAGAAGTGGCTGAAAGAGGAATCACACAGGATGATCGACGGAATTACAATATATCCCGAAATGTACAGGAAGATCCTTCATGATGCCATAGACTGGCTGAAGGAAAGGCCCGCCGCAAGGAGAAGGGGCCTCGGAACCAAGCTCCCGTTTGATGAGAGATGGGTCATAGAATCGCTTTCGGATTCAACAATATATCCGGCAGTTTACACATGTTCCAGAAAGCTTGAAGGGATATACAGGAATGGGAATCTGAACGAGAAAGTTTTAGATTTTATTTTTGATGGCGGAACTGTACAGCCCTCAGATGATTCTTCGACCGCAAAGGAAGAATTCAACTACTGGTACCCTGTGGATATACGCCTCACCGCAATACCGCACGTATCAAACCATATATCGTTTTACATAATGAACCACGCGGCCATATTCCCTGAAAAATTCTGGCCAGGAGGCATCATCATATCCGGCCTTGTGGTTTCAAACGGCGCAAAGATATCCAAAAGCAAGGGAAATGTGATATCGCTTCTTGAGATCACGAAAAGATATTCGGCGGATGTGTACAGGCTTTACGTCGCAGTGCAGGCGGATATATCTTCAGCCATGGACTGGAATGAGGATGATCTGTCATCTGTCGTTAAAAGATTCAATGAGTTTAAGGAAATAATGTCCGCACATAAGAAAAGCGAAGGGGAGATAAATTTTATTGATGCATGGTTCATTGCAAGGTTCGCTGTGAGACTGAGAAGGTATATGTCTGCAATGGATCATTTCGTTATAAGAGATGCTTACATCGATATATTTTATGGCGTTCTCAATGATATAAAAACCCTTGAATCAAGGGGTGGAAACCGCGATTTAGTTATCGGTTACATAATCAGGGACTGGCTTATCGCCTTAACCCCCGTGGTTCCGCATACAACAGAGGAATTATGGCATAATTATATCGAAGACAGTTTTGTAAGCATAGCCTATATCGATGATAATCCGGTCACCAGGTATGAAAGCATAATAGAAAAATACGGTATGTCCGTCGATTCATTTTATGGTGTCCTGGATTACATTGACCAGGTAATCTCCGATATAAAGGAAATTGCTGACGTAGCGAAAATAAAGCCCGGGGAAATCACGATAATTACCGCTGATAGATCTGTAGTTAAGGCATGCCACAACTTCATTGACGGAAAACTGGACGAAGAGGATAAAAAAATTGTACCATTTATAGCAAAGCACAGGAGGGACATAAGGTTCCAGGAATTCAGCGAATATGAAATGATAATGAAAAATAAGGCTTATATTGGGAATATATTTGATTCAAGGATAAACGTTTCCGAAGGCAGCGTTTATGAGAAAAAAATAGCGCTCCCGGGAAGACCCGTGATCATCATAGCATGATAAATACTCTCAAATAAACTTAAATTATATCGTTGGGATTAAGAATTGCCTTAATAGGCAGTGGTTTATATATGGCAGAAAATATGGACCCATTTGAAATTGCACTTGAGCAGCTTAACAAAGCAGCCAAGGTTATGAACCTGGATAAGACGGCTCTAGAATTGCTCAGCCAGCCGGAAAAGATATTGCAAGTAAGTATACCTGTAAAGATGGATAACGGGGAAACAAAAATTTTCACCGGTTTCAGGGTCAGGTACAACACGGCCAGGGGACCGGCAAAAGGCGGAATTAGATTTTACCCGACTGAAACCCTTTCCACAATAAAGGCGCTTTCAGCCTGGATGACATGGAAAACCGCAATTGTAGACCTGCCGTTCGGAGGAGCCAAGGGAGGAATCATCTGTGATCCTGAAAAACTCAGCAAAGCCGAGCTTGAAAGGCTCAGCAGGGGTTACATCAGGGCAGTTGCAGATTTTATAGGCCCTGAAGTGGATGTACCGGCGCCCGATGTGAACACGAACCCCCAGACAATGGCCTGGATGCTCGATGAATATGAAAACATCGTGAGACACTCAGCACCCAATCTCATAACAGGAAAACCCGTTGAAATCGGAGGATCCCTTGGAAGAAGTGATTCCACCGCAAAGGGAGGAATGTACGTTCTACGTGAGGGAGCGAAGAGAATCGGCCTGGATCTTTCAAAGGCAACCGTGGCAGTGCAGGGCTTTGGAAATGCCGGTCAGTTCGCAGTAAAATTCATGGCTGAAATGTTCCATGCAAAGGTAATTGCTGTTTCGGATATAAGGGGCGGAATTTACAGCGAGAAGGGATTCAAATATGAGGATCTTCTTGCCTATGCAAAGAAGGCCGGAACTGTTGCCGGATACCCTGGGGCGAAGGCAATAACAAACGAGGAACTTATAGAGACAAACGTTGATGTGCTTATACCGGCCGCTATTGAAGAACAGATAACGGAAAAGAATGCCGCAAATGTCAAAGCCAAGATAGTGCTTGAGCTTGCAAACGGGCCTACAACACCGGATGCAGATGAAATACTTTACAAGAAAGGCGTTCTTGATCTCCCGGACTTCCTTTCAAACTCCGGCGGTGTTATTGTATCGTACTTTGAATGGGTACAGAACAACTACGGGGAATACTGGACAGTCGACGAGGTATACAACAAGCTTGACCGCACGCTTACAAAGGCAGCTCACGAAGTATTTGACGTAAGTGACAAATTCAAAGTGAACCCGAGGACTGCGGCATACTCCATATCTGTAAAGAAAGTCGTTGACGCAATGAAACTGAGAGGATGGTACTGAAACCATTCCCATTTTCAATTTTTTTTACAGTCATTTAATTCGAGTTTTTATGTTCCTTTTCGCATTATTTATAGATTTTTAATAAGCATCCTGATTCCGGAATCATGCATAAAAAGAGTGAAACACAGTGATCAGGATCCGCAAAGTATTCCCGCTCGCCATCATAAAAATGCTGCCTTTCCCGTTTAGATCAGGTTTCAAACCTTGCCTGTTTCGTTATCTTTGAACCGTTGAACATGGAAAGGTTCTCGTCCTCAATAAGGTATTTTTTCATTGAACCCAGTTCCCTTGTAACAGATATGGAACGGGTCCTTCCATATTTTCCCATATTTTTATCGTTTATTATTATCAGCCCGTAATCAGCAAGCTCCGTGAGAAGGTCACTTATTCGCCTGGGGGTAAGGGGTGAAAAACCAAGTTCAGAGCAGATGCTTCTGTAATTCTCATATATCTCTCCGGTCACCGTCGTATTCGGTTCAATTTCCTGGGTTATTATGGCACTCAAGAGCACGATCTTTGACTGCAGTGGAAGGGTGTTGATTGCCTCGCGGAGAACGTTCATTTCATATTTTTCCCTTGCCTCATATACTTCTCTTTCCGAGACTTTTTCCTTTCCGTTTCTGATGGCTATTTCGATAGATATCCTTATAAGTTCCAGGGCTTTCCTGGCATCACCGTGTTCCTGTGCGCCTATAGCGGCACACAGGTTGATGGCAGTTTCGTCTATGATATTAAAATCCATGACCTTCTCAAGCCTGGATGTTATTATATCCTTTATTTCAGGTGCGTTATAAGGAGGAAATATGATGCTCTCCTGGTTAAGCCTGCTCTTGATCCTTGAATCTATGTTCTCCAGTAATGTTGTATCGTTTGTGATGCCTATAAGCGATGCCTTCACATCGTTTACGTCACTTATGAGTTTCAGAAGCACGTAAAGGGAATCGCCACCGCTTTTCTTTATAAGCCGATCCATTTCATCAAGCACTATGATAAGAAATTTTCCGCTTGCGCTCAGCCGTTCAACTATCTCCCGGTATATTCTGTCAAGAGGCCACCCCAGTTCCGGTACCTTTTCACCCTGAAGCTCATTCGAAATGTAAACAAGAATTGAATAAGGAGAATCATATATTTCACAGTTGACATAAAGCACCTTCACTGAACTTGTCGCATCGGTAAGCATTTTTGTTACATACTTCGCGGTGGAGGTTTTGCCTGTGCCTGTCTTTCCATAGATAATTATATTTGAAGGCCTTGAATTTCTGATTATGCTGCTGAGGACAGTTACCATGGATTCTATCTGTTTTTCCCTGTGCGGAAATTCATCCGGTATATAATTCTCTTCCAGCATCGAAAGATCAGCTTTGATAGTTTGGGTTCCAGAGAATTTTGAAAAGAGATTGACCATAAGTATTCATGATCAATGATCTACAATACTAAAATCTTTTGAATTTTAACCATCAAAGCGATTTTTAGGGCTTCATAATATATCTGCCATCCAATTTAATGGTATTTAAATATATCGGTAATATATAACTATATACATCATTATGAGTACAGATCAGGAATAAATCATACGTTTCATCGCCTTGCTTTATAAGATAAATGGCATGACCTCATTTGTGTATATTCCTTTTATAGTACCTATCAGATAAATTGATCCCGTTACAAAGACGAAGTCACTTTTTTCTTCGGCTTTCTTCAAGGCCTCGACCGGATCATTTACGACGGATGATTCAGAAAAGAGATGGCCGTAAAGACGGTTCAGTTCGTTTGGATCCATCGCCCTTTCCTTTTCATCCGGCGTTGTGAATATGATCCTGTCGGATATCTGCCTCAGAACGTGAAGATATGAGTAGGAATCCTTGTCTGATAGCATGCCTATAACCAGGATCGGCTTCTTTGCAAAGACACGCCTGAAAGATCTGACCATCTGGTTCGCTGCAGGCGGGTTATGGGAAGCATCGATAACGATTAGCGGATTCTTGCTCAGTATTTCCAGCCTTCCCGGCCATATGGTCTTTGAAATGCCGTTTTCAATGCCCTTTCTGCTGAAATTTACTCCGGAATTCTCAACTGCAAGTATAGCCGTTGCCGCATTAAGCGCCTGATAGTCCCCTATGGCCCTGGTGCTGAGATGGTATTCGTCATGATCTGTTACGAAGTCGAAAGTCGTACCGTTCTCGTCTGTGATCAAATTTTTTATCTTGGATCGATCCAGCCTTATCATCTTTGAGTCCTTCAGTGTGGCCATGCGCTTGACCGCCAAAATAACTTCAGCTTTATCGTCCTGGAGTACCACCGGCCTTCCCTGCTTGATTATCCCGGCCTTTTCAGTTGCTATGGCAGACAGTGAACAGCCGAGTTTGTCGGCATGCTCGTATCCAACCTGCGTTATAACACTCACAAGGGGGTTTATTATGTTTGTTGCATCAAGCCTGCCTCCGAGGCCCACCTCTATTGATCCATACTCTGCCTTCATTTCTGAAAAGAACTTGAATGCCATCATTGTGGTTACCTCAAAGAATGTGGGGTTCCGGTTTTCTTTTGCCAGTGATTCAATGGTCTCTTTAAGGTTCCCGACAAACGAATCCATGTATTCGTCCGGTATCTGCCTCTCGTCAAGTATTATCCTTTCATTGAACCTGACCAGATGGGGAGAAGTGTACAGCCCTGTGCTGCCATATGATCGCATTATGTTAAATATGAACGCTGAAACCGAACCTTTTCCATTTGATCCGGTCACATGAAAGCTTTTAAAATCGTTCTCCGGGTGATTCATTTCATCGGCAAATCTTCTCATTATTGAGAGATCGTATTTGATTCCTTCACGCTTTAAATCATACAGGTACTGAAGATTTGAAAACACAAAGATTGAATATCTAAGTAATATATTACATTAATCAATGATCGGGGCATGTTTTCATTGTATCTTATTGATTTTCCTTATTTCCTGTATTTCAGTATAAG
>JAVRLS010000036.1:0-9783 GCA_031961205.1 Thermoplasmataceae archaeon
ATGGGTCTACCCGGCATCCATAAATGTCATGCATGCCTATTACAGGGAAAACATAAGCGTTTATATAGGCTATTACAGCATAGCCTGGCCGCTGGCAATAGTCATGGCCGGATTTCTCCTCCCGTTCGTTGCAAAGACGTACGGATGGGAATGGGGATACTACATATCCGCGATAGGATCTGCTGTCCTGGCAGTGGCTTCCATACCTCTGAGAAAGCACAGATCTGATCACAGGAGGATCAATTATTCACTTTTCAGGAACAGGAACATAATACTGATATCCACTGGCGGTTTCATCTTCTTCCTATCGTACTGGTCTCTCACTCTCTACGCTTACAAATACTTTGTTTCAACCGGGATAAACGGCTATGTCGCAGGGATAATATATTCGTCTATGGCCATTGCCGGAATACTGTCAACGGTGATTTCCGGATACCTGATGAAACGCATCGGATTGAAAAACGCCGTCGTAATTTCTCTTGTGATTTACGGTTCTCTCATGGTGCCCTTTTCCCTCCTTCATGGGGCCGAAATATTCCTGATCGATGCGCTTTTCATGGGATTCTTCAGGTTCATAATAACGCCTGGAAACTCCTCTTTAATAACGGCAATAGGAAAGGAAGATTCGGGCAGCGCCTCCGGCATAGCAAATCTTTTCTGGCAGGCCAGCGGCATCGCCGGGCCGGTATTCTCTTCCGCCATAATATACGTAGCAGGATTCAGGTATCTCTGGATCATACTTTTTGCAGCGGTTCTCCTCTCATCCATATTCTATAAACTAATAAAATTATAATGTATAAAAATTATACTTTTATTCCATGCAGCAGCTCATCATGCTTATATCGCGAAGAAAAGATTGCGCGGTTATCTTTATGGATTCCGAAACGGTCGGAAATACATGAGGCATATCTACAATATCCTTATACGAAAGGCCGTTCCTGACCGCATAGACACCCTCAATGATTATTTCAGCCGCATACGGCGACAGCACTCCCATTCCAAGTATTTTCCCGCTGTCTTTCTCTGCTATTATCTTCACCAGGCCGTCAGTTCTTCCAAGTATTCTTGCCTTTGGCACGTCCTTCATCTCAAGAAGCCTGGACACGTACGGAATGCCGGCTGACCTGCACATGTCTTCATTCATGCCAACGGATGCAAATTGCGGTTCCGTGAATACTGCCAGCGGTATCTCATTCAGGTTGATTTTCCTTTTCGCATGATCATATATATTTTGAGCCACTATTACGCCCTCGCGTGCGGCTAGCGTTTCGAGCATGTATCTCTGGTCAACGGCATCGCCGGCAGCGTATATCCTCGGATTTGATGTCCGGAGATCTTCAGCGACACCTATACCTTTCCGTGAATATTCCACCCCTGCATTTTCAAGTGAAAGCGTTTCTACATTCGGTATTCTCCCTGTTGAAATAAAAATGAGATCGGAACGCATCTCATGCTTTCCACGATCATCAGTAAATGTTATTACGTTTTTACCGCCGATCTTCCTAACAGAATCAACGGATGCCCCGAGCATTACTTTTATGCCCTCTTTCCTGAAGATTTCAACGATTCTTCCGGAGAACTCTGAATCGATTCCGGGCATTGCTCCCCTTGTTTTTTCTATTATCGTTACCCTTGAACCGAAGTTCGAGAATGCCTGGCCTATTTCCAGGCCTATTGCACCGGCACCTATGATGGCAATTGTATCGGGAACCGCGTTTATGTCCCATATATTCTCGTTTGTATAAAAAGGAACTTCGTTCAAGCCGTCAATACCAGGTATTGATGCCCTTGATCCGGTGGATACCAGAAAATTGTATGCCTTTATTTCATGCACGTTTTCCCCGTCACGTATCTCCAGCGTTTCTTTATCCCTGAAAGAAGCTTTTCCATCAATGACATCGATATTCGGGTATCTCCGGACAACATCGTAATACTTCGTTTTCCTTTCCTTACTTACCGCATCCCTCAGCGATTCCATGAATGCCCTGAAGTCCACATTCGCTTCACCGTTTATCCCGCTGTACCTTGGATGACGGATTTCCTTAACAGAATTCGATCCTTCGATGAGAATTTTGGATGGCACGCATCCGACATTAACGCATGTGCCTCCAAGGAAACCGTATCCGATCATCGCTATTGATGCCTGCCCGCCCGTTATCTCTGAAGCCTTTATCGCAGCCGAAAAACCGGCAGCGCCCCGCCCTATTATGGCAAGATCATAGTATTGTTCACTCATCTTCAACATCCCTCAGCTGGGCCCTGTACTTTGTTTCCGTGAATACAGGGATCGTTTCCAGGTCTTCCGGGTTTACCCTTACGGGATCTATCACAACGGTTGCATATCCAGCCGGAAAATCTACCTTTGCGGATTTCACGCCCTCCACGCTTTTTAAACCGTTCTCGACGGTTACTCTGCAGTCATCGCATGTCATTCCATATACCCTGAGCTTTACCCTTTTTTCTTCCATGGTATCTGATTTCAGGCCGATATATATACGGGTAAGTAAAAAAATTGTTACCCTGTATATTTTTGATCTTAAAATTTTATGGAAAATTGACATTAACGAGTGCCAGGAGAGTGCAAAAAAATTTGAACGTTGCTATAATCAAGAGGCATTGAATACCGGCAAAAAGTTTCACATAAGGCACATCCTGTTCTTAACGCTATTTGTCATCATCGTTGCAATAAGTTTCGACAGGAATTTCTTTGTTCTTGCCCCACCATATGCGGTTACTGCTTATCTCGTGACCATGGACCCTAGGGGAAAGTATTCGAAAACGGAAAATATAGCATTCTCGTATATCCTCGTCATATTCACGACGGAAGTCCTGCATTTTCTTCTAGGTTTTTCCTACATACCGCTCATAATTAATGTCAGCGTTATTTCAATATTCATTTCATACACAAAATACGCCCATCCGCCTGCACTGGCCCTAACAATATTTTCCTATATAGTGCACAGTGCGATTCCCTTCGTTATCGCGTCAGTTTCCGTTCTTGCAATAATAGTAATTTTCAAGCTTATCCTGGATATTTTTGAAAAAAAGGGTTTGATATGAAACGGCTAGGCCGCCACTATAGGCACTATTGTGAAGGTTATTATGAACATGACCAGCGATACGATTCCTATGGCAATGTCAGTTCTGGAAATCTTTGAGTAATCGTTAAGCGCCGGTGGGTGCACAAGCCCGGTAAATATCACGAATATGGCTATTATCCACCACCCGTCATAGAAGAATCCTATCACGAAGAGGAATGCGAGAAATACGTAGGACATTATGTTTGCGCGTCTTCCAAGGACTCCCCTGAGAATGTGGCTGCCGTCCAGCTGGCCCGCCGGTATAAGGTTCATTGCGGTCGCAAACATTCCTACCCAGACAGCGAACACCATGGGAAATATCGGGCCAGTGAAATGCGTCTGAAGCCCGAGTATACGGTAAATGAGCGGAAAGGTGACCCTGAACGGGATGTAGTAGGGGGGTATCGGCTTGAATGTCCTCTGGAGGTAGTCGGCAACGAACAGGAGTGGAAGCGCCGTTATGAATCCGGCAATGGGGCCCGCGGCCCCTATCTCGGCCATGGCCTTCCTGTTCGGAAGAGGGTCCCTGAGCGATATGAATGCACCGAATGTGCCTATTCCGAGGGGAAACGGTATGAAAAAGGGAAGCGAAGCCTTCACATGGTGTTTCCTGGCCACCAGGAAGTGGGCGCTCTCGTGTATTCCCAGTATGAGCAGGAGAGGCGCGGAAAAGAATACAAAACCATAAAGCCAGAGCCTGAGTGTGTAATTGGCACCCATGGGGACAAAATTCGTGGAATACACTGAACCCACGTACATTGTCGAGATGATTGTTGCAACCAGCAGTACTGCATTTACAATATTTCCCATGTAACGCGCAGTTGGCCTTCTCGTTACCTGTATGAAATTTTCCCCATCCCTGGATAGAAACGGTATGTATCCCTTATCTATGAGCTCCTTCCTTATCTCATCAAAGGCGCCATCCACATCCGGATTATCGCTATCAAAGAAATAGAATTTTATTGAAACTGGATTCACAACAACATCGTATACGTTTAACCTTGATCGGACCACGTTTACTACGTATTCAAGATCTTCACTCTGAACTTTCACCGTCTGATCCATTTCATTATCCTTCCCTGCAGTTTTTATATCGATCTATTCCCCTGAAGTAACGAAAGACATTCACGTTTCGTGCCATCTGACCCTGAGGGAAATTATTCGCCAGCCTCTGATCGGATTGTCATTGAAAGCTACACCACTTTATCTCAATCCGAGGCCCATGGCAAGGCAAATTATGGTCTCACGTCGTCGTAGCCATTCATTGATCGTGGTACTAATTAATGAGACACATCCTCTATTAAATTTTTATTTAACTACTTTTACATTCATGAATGAAATGACGTATCTTCAGCACAGGGTAGGATCATAATATATATTTGCCATTATTTTCATGGATCGATATTCGAAAAAGATCCCGGATAAAATATTATTACAAAAATTATATAAAGCACTTTGAGCTGAAGAACTGTTGCATATGCCCTGCATTGAGATGGAAAATATAGTAAAAATGTATGGCCAGAAGAGGGCTCTCGACAATCTGTCGTTCAGCGTTGAATGCGGTGAGAGCATGGCCCTTATAGGCCCGAACGGCGCAGGAAAAAGCACGACACTTAAAATTCTGTCCGGGCTCCTGGAAGCAGACAGTGGCACGGCATCGGTTATGAGCGAAAACCCATCATCAAATGAGGCAAAGCGTATAATCGGATACTTGCCTGAAGATGCAACGCCGTATATGACGCTCACGGTCAGGGAAAATCTTGAGTATATTAGTGCACTGAGAAACGTTCAGGATATCAAGGAGAAGGTCGATTTTATCCTTGATTTCATGAACCTTAAGGAATACTCACTGGCCAAGGTAAGCGCGCTTTCCAGGGGAAACAGGCAGAAACTGTCCCTTTCCCTTGCAATAATTCACGATCCGAAGGTTCTCCTTCTTGATGAGCCGCTGAATTACCTTGACATACCTGCACAGGAAAGCGTTATAAAATATTTCAAGAACATGAAGGCCACGTTCCTTGTTTCCACGCACATAATGTCAATTGCTGAAAGGTTTACCAGCAGGGTCATGATAATAAACCATGGCAGGAAGATATGGGAGGGGGATATTTCAGAATTAAAGGAAAAAAGCAGGGAAGGCGATGAAAGCATAGAAAGCGTCATTACCAGGATAATGGGTGGAACCGGTGAACCTTAAGCTGGTTAAATTCGTCATAAAGACAAGATTCACAACAGGCATACTTGTCTTTTACCTCCTGGTCGCGGCCTTCCTGATATTTTATCTTTTTCTTTCGTCGGGTTTGGCAAGGCCAGTTCCAGCATTCTACAAGGAAATGATATACTTCCTCTCGTTTTTTTCATTATTTGCTTATCTTTCTTCGGGCTTCATGATAAAAAAATCTGATACCGATTTTCTTTTCGAAATACCGTTGAAAAAGAACGATATTGCCCTTTCATTTTATCTGGCATCTGCCCTGACATCAACATTCTCCATGCTTTTTCTCGGCTTTTTCCTTCCGGTTGTTGAATACAAATATTACGTTTTTGCCGGTCTCGCCGATCTTGCCATGGTATCGCTGATCGCCCTTGACCTTGGCCTTCTGCTTAAAAAATACAGGACTGCATACCGCATCATTGTTCTTGCCCTTCTTATATTATGGTATTCCCTTCCGGCTTTCACAGGAATCTACATATCCCCGACGGGATCGTTTACCGGCCACCTGCTGGTTGGAACGATAATAGACCTTGCCCTGTTTGTGCCGTTAACAGTTATAAACATAAAAAACATAGGAAATATGCCCCTGAAATATGCATCATACTTTAAATCATTAAATGCAGATGTTAAAAACAATAAAAGTTTCTCGGGATATTCGCCAATCAGGGCAATATACGAATTAAACCTTAAAATTGCAGGTTCCACCGGCATGATTAGATATGGATCGAATACAAGGGCATATTCATCACGAAGCAGTACGTCCAGACTTGCTGGGATATTTTCACTGATCGCACTTGTATACGGGATAGTGATTTACCTTATTCCAAGGAGTTTATATGTATTTGTGATCCCGTATTATGCCATATACGCAGTATTCATATTGCCGATGACCAGAAGCTACGGTGTCATCTCCTCAGAGAGGCTGTGGCTGGCATTTATGTCACTGCCTGCTGAAACTTACATGCTGCACATGTCCCTTTCAAAGGCATTATCCATAATGTTAACCCTGCTTCCACTTTTCGTTGCAAACATGGTTTTATATTTCGTTACAGGCAACTTTTATTTGCTGATCCTTGCCTTATATACTCTTCTTGTTGCACCGGCAATGTCAATAATCTCTATTTACATCTCCGGAGTAATAAATGTGCATCAGATAACGGATCTTAACGATATCCCTTCCGGCTACAGATCCTCGGGATATGGTTTTCTGGGAAGCATCATTCTTCTTGCATTCTTCGGTGTTGGTGTTGCATTCATATATCTCGGTGATCTTTTCGTTTTTCTTATCGCGGCTATGTGGATCATATCCCTTACATTTGTACTGAGCAAATCGATAAACAGAAGCCTCCTGAAAAGACTCGTCAACAAGAATTTTGTCTGATTTAAATGAGGCGATTCCGGTATATTTCCGTGATACTGGATATGTTATAATTTATATAAAAATATATATAATAAACGATATCACATTTGAAAAATTTCCTTTTATAGAAGTCCGGCTATTGCCATATTATCTTTGTTTTAATTTCCCCGGTTTTCTTCCTGGACAGGATATCACTGTTATGTTCAATATCACCGGCATTTATAGTACCGGTTATGAATGATCCGGAGGTCTCGGGCCACATATGCTTCCATGACACAAGATCCTTCATGGCCTGTTCAAAATGTGGCTTCTGTCCATTGATGAGCCCGATAATTGCAATTGACCTGTAAACGATATCCTGAAGGGCCTCATGCGTAAGGCTGGCTGTACCGCCCCTCATGAAACCGAACAGTCCAAGTGCTGCGTTATTCCCAAGAAGTGGCAGGATGTCCTGCAGTATCTCCGAATCCGATCCGGATGCTTCAATCGCAAGATCAAATTTTTTCATCTCCCTCAATTCTTCAAAACCATTTGAAGAATTAAAATACTGCAGTCCAGCTTCCCTGAAGATACGTGATTCCTTTGCCGACGTATCTCTTCTGTTCACAACGGTAACACTGAAGCCCCTGCTCCTGAGCAATAATGAGAAAAGGATGCCAATGGCCCCGCTCCCGATAACTACCGCATTTTTGCAGCCATAGGTCCCATCCCTGCATTTCCAGTAAAGCCTTTGCTGTACTGCAAATATTTCCTCAAGGGATTTTTCCAGATCCGAGAGAGGCTGTGCCATTATTGCAATGTCCCTTATATCTTCAGGAACACGGACCAGAAATTCCGGCTGATCGTAAATGTACTCACGCATAAAGCCATGCATCCCCTTTATGCCAGCTTCCAGGAAATCACCGGTATCGCAGTAATCCGGACGGCCAAGCATGCAGTTCAGGCATTTGCCGCACCCCCTCCTGTTTACCGGCATCACTATCTCGCCTTTTTTGAAGCCATTTCTGTCTTCCATTACCTGTCCCACAGCTTCATGCCCGAGCACCAGAAAATCATAACCGGAAGGTACTGAAGCAGATTTAAGCTGTCCGTTTACGATTTCACGGTCAGTACCGCAGATGCCGTTTTCAAGGATCTTAATCCTGATTCCATGATCTTCATGAATCTGAACGTCTTTTAATTCAAAGCCGCTTTCCGGTGGTTTTACCACAATGGATTTCATATTCAAGCTTTCACCAATTAATTTCTATCAATTATTTATAAATATATTTTTTCCTCCAGACTTCCCAACAAATCTCTTATAGGTGTCAAATTTTCGTTGATATCCTGTGACATCATTTAAATTTATGAGATGCCCTGGTTCAGTGTATTCACGCGGAAAATAATGCTGGAAACACACTTCATGATTTTACTATAACGATCTGAAATGAGAGAATTTCAACTAAGAATTGACTGTCTCAAAAAGCAAAAATTAATAGGAATTTATAAACCACCACACGGGTGGAAAGTACAGTTAAAAGGTTTGTAAATCCCAAACGCAGTACTTTTAGATGGTTTGTGGTTGCTCTGATGTTTACAGCCATTCTCTTCAATTATGCCGATAGGGAAATATGGGTCATTCTTGAACCGGCTTTTGCTCATTCATTTGGATGGTACAGCGGTCCCTTGAGCAATTATTCGAAATCTGCATTGGCAGTTGGGAACGTATCGTTGATACTTTTCATATGGGGTCTGGTCTATGCAATCATGAATTTTCCTGGCGGCTGGATAACGGACAAACTTGGCTTAAGAAAGGCCATGACACTTATGTTTGGAATATGGTCCACATTCACCATTCTTACATCAGTCACTTTCAATTTCATTTCAATGGTTATAGTAAGGGCGTTTATGGGTGCAGGTGAGGGACCTGTATGGCCTATCAATTCAAAGATAACAAAAAACTGGTCCAACAGATTTGATGAATCAAAAACATTCACTTTTGCGGGTGTTGGTCAATCATTCGGGCCTATAGTTGGCCTTGTACTTGGTGCCGCCATATATGCGGCCGTTGGATGGGAACTGACATTTGTGGTATTCGGTGCCCTTGGTTTGATACTTACCGTCGTATGGTATGTATTCATGAGGGATCTCCCCAGTGAAAATAAGCGCGTGAATGAAGCTGAACTTGCTTACATAGAAGACGGAAAGCCAAAATCCGCCGGCATAGAAAAGGAAAAGCTAAGTGCAGCATCCTCATGGAGAATAACTGCTAAAGTCGTATTTGGTACGCAGGCAGGATGGGGCATACTATTGACATATCTTGCATATGGATACATGCTTTATTCATTCCTATACTATTTGCCTCCCCTTATGTTTGCCACTTTTGCGCATACCGTAAGTTCAAGCGCCCTTTATTCGGCGTTTATAGATACCGGACTTGTTATAGGATTCATAGTGGGAGGAATAGTAAACGATTATCTCATCAGGCACTACCCAAAGGTAACTGCAAGAAGAATGGGCGGTGTCCTACCGATGATAGGTGCATTGGTAATGGTCGGTTTAAGTTATTTCACAGGCAGTGCACATGAGCTCGTACCAACAGCTGCATTACTGGCAACTGCAGCCTTCTTTATGCAGTCCACATCCGGTTCATACTCACTTAACGCTGTTGATATAGCACCATCCGGAACATCAGCCACTGTCTATGGGGTATACAATGGCCTCCTGAACCTTGTGGGTGCGTTCAGTGCTCTAATAGAAGGATACCTATTCATTCATGCATCGCCAGAAATAGCATTTACAAGCATGGTATTTTTCATGGCAATGTTTATAGGCGGATACCTGGCCCTGATAAGAAAGGATACCTGGAAGAAAGCGCTCGATTATGGTGCAAAATTGCTTGATATAGAAACAAAAACTTCAAAATTCTAAAAACATTTATCAATATTGTTTTTTATAATTATCTATTTTTCATGCTTTTTATCATATGTGACTTGATACCGGGATGTTCTCTATAAATGAGCTTAAGCCATACTCTGGAACGGGTGGAATTCATTTGAATATCCTTTATTCACTCAATATAAATCCGTGATCAAAAAATCAATAAATCCATTTGATATATCCAGAGTTATGGGGCTTCTTTCCTCAAA
>JAVRLS010000037.1:0-9645 GCA_031961205.1 Thermoplasmataceae archaeon
TGCTTTACCTTCAATGATATCTGTCCATCAGGTAAAGCCATCCATCGGATAATGTATAATGAATTGCATTTCAAAGGCAGAAATTATGTAAAAATCGGAATTTTGATCTCACAACACTGATTTTGGAATGCCCGCGTCTTCAGGGCATCATAAGTTTTAAATTACCGAAAATATCCATTTGAAATACTGGTTATGTGCAAACAGTCGTTAAATATTATTCTGGACGGGATGCGTTGGGTCCTATCTGTATAGAAT
Organism: Thermoplasmataceae archaeon; assembly: GCA_031961205.1. Lineage (GTDB taxonomy): Archaea > Thermoplasmatota > Thermoplasmata > Thermoplasmatales > Thermoplasmataceae > JAVRLS01. The sequence goes on from JAVRLS010000037.1 coordinate 256, forward strand.
AAATATATAGCTATTAAATATTCTCTATCCATCATTAGCCATGCTTTATAAGATCAAAAATAATTTTTTTATTCCAACAACAGGATTTATCGTATCTTCTTTATTAAACAGACATTTATCATTACCGTATGTTATCCTGGAATCGAAAATCTTAGCAAGCTATTATAAGCCATATAGATATTAGAGCCTATGATAGAAATAGACGATGTCCAGGTTGAAGGAAAGGCATTTCAGTTTATACGGACGGTTCTAGGAAATGCGCCGCTGTTAATTCTAAAGGGCAAATCCGGATACGCTATGTGCGGTTATCTGAATATAGAATCGGCAGAGAAGCTTGGAGACTGCGCTGTTCGGGTTACAGGTATCAAGACGCTGGAAGATTTTCTTAATGCAAAAGTTTCTGAAGTTACAACAGCAGCAAAGATCAAGGGAATAGAAAAAGGCCAGCAGGTTAAAGATATCCTGAAATTTTTGTCCTGAACGATTTTTATAACTGCAAGATAAATTTTGTTTATAATTTTTTATTGATTGATCTGATCATTGAATAAACTAGCATACCGGATCGTAGAATTTCTATTAGCCGGCAAAACTATGCGGAATCCAATGTGTATTAAAAAATGCAATTCTGTTTTGGCTGTATTTTATTAAACGTATATAAATGTTGAAGAGGAATTTATAAGGAATATTTCTTAATAAAATTAAATATACACCGGAAATTATCCAGCTCAAAATATACCGGACGTAAATGAAAATCTGAACCTGCCGGTTAAATAATAACCGGTATATTCAGATCGGCACTATTTCCTTTATTGTGATGGAAGTATCGGTAAATTTCTTTGAAGTTTCGTTAATTATACGGGGGAACAATAAAAGCAAATTGTCCGTTGTATAGAAATATGTATACAGTTTTCCATCCTCATACTTTGACCATCTTCTGAGATAATAGACATTTTCATCCATCATTAAATCGCTCATATAATTAACAAGCGTGTCACCGAAGAAAGCTCTGTATATGTTGTAGTTAGAAAATTTTCCCAGGAATTTCGTTTCCTTAGATCCGGTGTATGAAGTATTAATAAGCAGATCCGGTATGGAGTGTGCTTCATCAAGGGCATATACATAGTCTTCCGTCTCGTTTTTATAAGGTATCTTTGATTCCCTGCGCCATGCTATATTCTTTCGTGTATCTTCAAATATGCCATGAAGGGTCGATGGGTTGTTGATCTCGATTGTTATTTTATACACCTGTGCAAGCAGCTTAGCTGCAACAAAGGCATAAGAATATCCTTTGGAAGGCCCTATGTAAGATGGATATGAAAATCCATTTGCAGAATATGCATTCTTTATAAGGGATCTTGAAATATCTTCTGCATCGCTTGATATAAGCCTGAGAGGTTGTGTAATCTTTCCGTTTTTAATTGAACCGGCATCAAATATTATACTGTCTATGTTGAATAATTCATTGGATCCGGTGCCAAAGCCGCATTTTTTCTCGTCTATATAAAATTTCCATATGTTATTTTTAAGGACAGCCCCGTAGGTTTTCAGCATGTTTTCTACTTCATTTCTATGCCTTTCCTCTATCTCTTCATCTTCAAGAAAAGCGTAGAATGATACATGCCTGTTCTCGTCGATCATCGGTATGGTTAAAATAAACAGGCCATACTTATCGCTCATAGTGCATATGTCGGTTGCGAATTTCCCCTTTAAAATAACCTGCGTATCAAATATATCGTCAATATCCTGAAGAACCATATCTATCATAACATGAATAGCTATACGGTTATAAATTTTTATATGATGCCTGTAAATAAAAGGTACAGGCCATCAGATCATTCATGAACGTTGACTTATACACGAGAACATGTATATTTTTCAGTAATTTCCGGGTTCCACAAATTTTAGAAATGCTTATATAGAAGTTTATTTTTACTCTCTTAGGATAAACATGATAGCTGGACAACCAATATTTATACTTAGGGAAGGTACAAAAAGAGAAACAGGAAAGGATGCGATGAAGGAGAATATCGAAGCTGCAATCGCTATTTCTAATTCAGTCAGATCAAGTCTGGGCCCGAGGGGCATGGATAAAATGCTTGTAGATTCACTCGGGGACATAGTGATAACCAACGACGGAGTCACAATTTTGAAGGAAATGGATGTTGAGCATCCTGCGGCAAAGATGATGGTCGAAGTATCAAAGACACAGGATTCCTTTGTGGGCGATGGCACAACCACTGCGGTCATACTTGCAGGATCACTGCTTCAACAGGCACAGACTCTTATAAACCAGAACGTGCATCCAACTGTGATATCAGATGGATACAGAATGGCGTCTGAAGAATCTAAAAGGATAATTGACAGCATAGCCATACCGATAGGGAAAAATGAGAAGGAAAGCCTCATGAAGATGGCAGAAACATCCCTGAACAGTAAAAGTGCATCATCAAGCAGGGATAAACTCGCGCAGATATCCTACGAGGCAATAAAGTCAATAGCAGAAAAGAGGGACAACAAATACTACGTAGATTTTGACAACCTCCAGGTTGTAAAGAAGCAGGGAGGGGCAATAGACGATACAGTTCTTATAAACGGGATTATAGTTGACAAGGAGAAGGTTCATCCCGGCATGCCCGATTTCATAAAGGAGGCAAAGATTGCACTTATAGATGCGGCTCTGGAAATCAAGAAGCCGGAATTCGATACAAATCTGAGGATCGAGGATCCCACAATGATACAGAAATTCCTGTCTCAGGAAGAGGATATGCTGAAAGAAATGGTTGAGAAAATCAAATCTGTGAACGCCAATGTAGTGATAACGCAGAAGGGTATAGATGATATGGCACAGCATTACTTTGCCAAGGATGGGATATACGCCGTAAGAAGGGTAAAGAAGAGCGATATGGACAAGCTGGCAAAAGCAACAGGGGCCACTGTAGTATCAACAATAGATGAGATATCATCCTCAGATCTTGGGTATGCAGAGAAAGTAGAGCAGATTAAAGTTGGGGACGATTACATGACCTTCGTTACCGGATGCAAAAATCCAAAGGCAGTGAGCATTCTGGTGAGAGGAGAAACAGAGCATGTTGTGGACGAGATAGAGAGATCAATAACCGATTCACTGCATGTGGTTTCAAGCGCACTTGAAGATGGTGCATACACTGCAGGCGGAGGCGCTACAGCAGCGGAGATTGCTTATAAACTGAGGGAATATGCATCGAAGATAGGCGGAAGGCAGCAGCTTGCAATAGAAAAATTCGCGGATGCCCTTGAAGAGATACCTCGCGCTCTAGCTGAAAACGCAGGTCTTGACCCGATAGATATAATACTGAAAATAAGGTCTGAACACGCCAAGGGTAACAAAGCCCATGGAGTAAACGTTTTTACCGGTGAGGTTGAGGACATGGTGAAAAATGGCGTGATTGAGCCTACAAGGGTTGGAAAACAGGCAATTGAATCTGCGACGGAAGCTGCTATAATGATCCTTCGCATAGATGATGTAATTGCCACGAAATCATCAGGTTCTGCTCCAAAGCCCCCAGCCGGGTCATCTGGAGAGGACTGAAGTTTTTTATTTTCAATATCCCAAATTTTTTATTTTTGCTCTCATCCGCTATATATCCAGGAATCTATTTTATTTTTAGTATTCTCAATATGCCGCAGATTCAGGCACTTCGTAGGTAAATATAAACCATCGTCTTTGAATTTTGCTGAATCCAGTCATAATCCAGGCTGAATTCATCAATTTGTGCTAAAAATTCTTTTGTTCAGGTCAACAGGCCGTCATGGATCAAAGGTAATGCCAACCTTAATTGCAGGTAAATTCATATCAAGGGATACATGGATCGACCGGTCAATATTAAAAGATGGATCCTTTAATAAATAGAGATAAAGGTATAATATAAGCCTAAATCTGTTTCTTATTTCTGGCATAAAAAAGTTAAATAACAATATTCTATGCATAGACGTGAACAACGTTTATGAGGATATATACAGAAAAGAACACTATGGCCTTGTTGGAAAACATTCAGCTGTGAAGGTATGCCACTGGACGAAGGACGAAATGGTCGGCGGGCCCGGATGCTATAAAAATACCTTTTACGGTATCAAATCCCACCAATGCGTCCAGATGACTCCGGCCCTGAATTCATGCACTGAGAACTGTGCTTTTTGCTGGAGATTTCAGGGCTTTGATAGCATGAGAATATCGGACGAAGACGATCCTGAATTCATTCTTGATGAAAGCATACGGCAGCACCTGAAATTGATATCTGGATTCAAGGGAAATCCAAAGGTTTCAAAGGAAATATGGGAGGAAGCAACGCATCCCAAGCACATAGCAATATCCCTTACAGGAGAACCGACTCTGTACTCAAGGCTTGGAGAATTTATAGCACTTGCAAAAAAACGCGGCATCAGCACGTTTCTTGTTTCAAACGGGACAATGCCCTCTGTTCTTGAAAAACTTGACCCGCTTCCCACACAGCTTTACATAACGGTGGCGGCTCCCAATAAAAAAATATTCAATGACATTCTGCATCCTTCAATAGGGAGCGGATGGGAAAACCTGAACCGCACACTTGATCTTCTCCCCTCACTGGAAACACGGACGGTAATAAGGCATACCCTTGTAAAAAGCATAAATATGCCGTTTATAGATGAATATTCGATTCTGGACAGGAAGGCCGATCCTGATTTTATAGAATCAAAGGGTTACGTCCATGTGGGTTCTTCAATGGCAAGGCTAAGCGAAGACAACATGCCTTCACACGATGATATCATTGAGTTTTCAAGGCAGCTTGGAGAACGTATCGGATATGAATTCACAGCGGACCGCAGGGAAAGCAGGGTAGCTCTTATATCAAAGGATCCAAAAACCGCGAAGATAGATTTTTCTAAAATATAATTATTTCTTCATATCGGCCAGAGCATCTTCAAGCCGGGCGAACCTGAACTCAAATTTTTCCTGTACGAGTTTCTTCGGAATAACTTTCTGGCCATCGATAATCTCATGAAACATCTCCCGCCCCAGCATGATCTCCCCGAATTTTTCAGGTATCTTTGCGGTGAAATATCCATATGATTCCGCAACTTTCCTCGAGAGATCTTTAAAATGCAGAGCCTGTTGCGAGCACATATTAACCGGTCCGTCAATTTTTTCGTTTCCTATTATAAAATTCATGGCGGAGACATAATCGGAGATATAAATCCATGTAACCCACTGCATTCCATTCCCAAAATAGGGAACCAGATGAATCCTTTTCTGAACTATTCCTGGAAGGAAACCTCCAGAAGGGCTTATTACTGATGATGTCCGGAGTATTACCGTTCTGCATGTTGATTTTGCGATCAGGGCCTTTTTTTCCCAATCCCTGCTCACATCAGCCAGGTATCCTGCTCCTGGCCCGGAATCCTCATTAAACTCGTTAGATGCTGAGGTACCATAAAAGCCTATAGCAGATCCTGACATGAAAAGCTGTGGAGGGTTCTTTAGCCCCATTATGAAACCGGCAATCTTTTCTGTGGTTGAGACACGGCTTTCATATATATCTTTCTTAATCTCTGGATTCCATTTCCTGGAGGCGAGAGGAAAACCTGCGAAGTTTACCACTATATCAGCTTTCTTAATTTCATCAAGATGCGCCCAGTTGATATATCTGATGCCGTCGCTTATCCTGCTCTCTCCCCTTGTTATAACACTTATACTATCACTTTTTCGTGATCTTATAAATTCTGACCCGAGAAGCCCGGTGCCTCCAGTTACGACAATATCCATGCTAAATCAGTCGTCTTCTTTAAATAAATCTTTGCATGAAATATTCCTAAAGAATAGATACATTTAAAGATATAATTTTAATGATCGTATAATGCTGATTTCATACAGTCCTTTGAGAATCAGTTTCGGCGGTGGCGGAACTGACATAGAGCCTTTTGTTTCAAAATATGGCGGATCTGTCATAAATACTACTATAGACCGGGGTGTACTTGTAAAATACAGATCCGACAATTTTCCTCTTGAGCTTTCATCCCGTGATTTTGTAAAAAGTTACGTGGTAAATATGAACCATGGAAAGGAAACGGTCACCGAAAAAATGGCCAGCCTGATAATGAGCAGGGGCATCGATACAGGGAGAGTCATAATGAGCGGGGATGTGCCTCCCGGTTCCGGGTTAGGATCGTCTAGTGCAGCAATATCATCGCTGTTGAACCTGATAAACAGGATAACAGGAAAGGCATCTAACAATGATGAACTGGCTGAAGAGGCCTACCAGATAGAAAGAAATTATTTCAAAATAGTACTTGGAAAACAGGACCCATATGCAACATCTTACGGTGGCTTCAAATATATGGAGTTCAGGGGAAACGGGGTAAAATACGAATCACTCAACGGATATACGGATTTTATCAGGGAACTTGAAAACAGGACACTTCTTGTATATACGGGCAGGACAAGGCAGAGCAGTGAAGTGCTTATGGACCAGGTAAACCGTGCGGAGAAGGGAGATACGGAAATAACGGAAAAACTCCAAAAAATGAGAGACATTGCATGTTCTATGAAGAAATCTGTAATTGGCAATGATTTTAATGGCTTCGCTGATGGTATAAACGAGGGGTGGGAGATCAAGAAAACTCTCGGAAGCGAGATAACAAATCCACGCGTGGAAAGAATAATGAAGCTTGCAATGAAGAATGGCGGAATGGCGGCACGCCTTATGGGCGGAGGATCCCAGGGATTCGTGCTTATCGTGAGCAGGGAAAACATGATCAGCGAACTGCAGAGGAGGATGATGGATTATTCGGCCTTTGTGATAAGAACTTCATTTGACTTCAAGGGGACGCGGATAATTGATATGAAATGATACTGCCTTAACTTTAGCCGTTATTTGCCGGGTATCCAGCGGATATGCATTACCTGAAAATACTGTTTGTAACGGCAAAATACTGTGTATTCCGTATTTCTGAAGCTGGCAGGGCCAATGAAAGAATATCAACACTGCGCAAAATAAATAGACCATGATGCCATTATAATTTTAAACAGAGGTACCAGCATGGCAAGCGGAAACCGTAATATTGTGGTAATAGGTGGCGGGGCAGCTGGCATGTCAGCCGCATCAAAGGCAAGGAGAACAGATCCCTCTGCCATGATATCCGTCGTAGAATCGGGATCTTATGTCTCATATGCAGAGTGCGGTATTCCATACTATATGGAGGGCATAGTCAGGGAGGCAAGCGATCTTCTTCATTATCCCCTTGAGGAGTTCACATCCAGAAGAAATATTCGTGTTATGACAGGAAAGCGTGCCGTAAATATAGCGAAGGGAAATAATTGCATAAAGATCAATGACGGAAGCTGTATACCATATGACAGCCTGATCATGGCAACCGGTGCCAGCCCCAATATTCCGGAAGAATTCGGGCATTTAGGTAGGGGCATAAGATCACTCGAAAGCGGTATAATTGCAAAGGAAAGCATCAATGGAAAGAAAAACGTCACGATTGCCGGGGCCGGAATTCTTGGCACGGAGCTTGCATCATCACTTGCAGAATCAGGTAAAAAGGTAACGCTCATATCGAAATACGGGCAGGTACTTCCAGCGCTGGACGTGGAAATAGGCAAAATAATCGATGCGGAAGTCAGGAAAAGAATAAATGTGGAATATAATTCAAAAATCCTGGATATAGAGAAAATGAAGGACGGCTTAAGAATCAGGACTGATAACGGCATACACACATCGGATGAAGTGATATTTGCGACAGGAATAAAACCGAATTCAGATCTGGCCGCTGATGCCGGAATCAAGATCGACAGAAAAAATGCAATTCTTGCCGATGGAAGAATGGAGACTTCAGTTCATGGAATATACGCAGCCGGGGATGTGGCATCAGTTAAGAACAGGCTAACAGGGAATAATGAAATGATGCCGCTGGCCCAGATTGCCAATAAGACCGGAAGAGTAGCAGGGGCAAATTCCGCCGGCGGGTCCATGGAGTTTCCGGGGGCCGTGGGAACATCCCTTGTCAGGATATTCGATTATGAAATAGGTTTCACCGGCCTGAACGGGAAGGCGGCAAAATCCCTCGGGTACGATTTTTCGTCCACGTTTATAACGGCAGGAAGCAGGGCCAACTACTATCCCGGAAAAAAACCTGTATACGTGAAGATAATTTATGAGAAGAAAAGCGGAAGACTTATCGGGGGGCAGGTTGCGGGCACAGACGGGGCTGCATGGAGGCTTAATACACTGGCAACTGCAATATACGGTGGCTTCACCGTAGAAGACCTTTTCTACGATGATCTCGGGTACACGCCTCCTTTCGGCCCGGTATGGGATCCACTGGTGATCGCGGGAAGCGTTTCAATGCGTGAATGATAGATGAAAAACGTATTCAGCATACTTGATCCGGCCATTGTTTCGATGCTGGAAAGCCGTGGAATCATAACACCGACTGATCCACAGGTTAAGATAATACCGCTTATACTGGAAGGGAAAAACGTGCTGCTCCTCTCTCCAACGGGTAGCGGAAAAACAGAGGCCGCAATACTCCCGGTATTTGACAGGATCCTGAAAAACCGTCCGGCCAGGACATCGGTCATATACATAACTCCACTGAGGGCACTGAACAGGGATATGCTTTCAAGGCTCCTTGACTATGGAAACGAACTCGGTATAGGGGTGCAGGTAAGGCACAGCGACATTTCAGATCAGGATAAGAGGAGGATAGTAGATAATCCCCCTGATATCCTGATTACAACACCGGAATCTCTCCAGATAATGCTGAGCGGAAAACGTCTCAGGGAGATCATAAGAAACGTGAAAACGGTCATTGTCGATGAACTTCACGATGCTGCTGAAAATGAAAGGGGGGCGCAGCTTTCTGTTGCACTTGAACGGCTAAGGGCTCTTGCAGGTAATTTCCAGAGGATAGGGCTTTCCGCGACAGTTGGAAATCCAGATGATCTTGCAATGTTTCTTGATCCGGATGGCGGTACGGTCGTCGTAAACACCGATATGAAGAAAAACATGGATATCAGGACCATGATACCCGGGCCGTCCGGGAAAGCTGAAGCTGGGAAGATGGGATGCGATGAGGATTATGCGGGAGCCGTGCTTAAGGTCTGGGACCTGATAAATTCCAACAGGGGTTCACTTGTTTTTGTTAACAGGAGATACGTAGCTGAAGATCTTGCGTTCAGGCTCAAGCTAATGTTTGGCGAAATACCTGTGCTTGTTCACCATGGTTCGCTTTCTAAAGAAACGCGGGAAACAGCTGAAAACGAATTCAAGGACGGGAAAGTGAAAGCCCTTATATGCACATCATCGCTGGAACTTGGAATAGATATCGGAACAGCGGATGCAGTTATACAGTTCAATTCTCCAAGGCAGA
>JAVRLS010000038.1:0-9248 GCA_031961205.1 Thermoplasmataceae archaeon
CCAGGAACAGGGTTGCCGCATCGCTGAAATGATTTTCCTGCCTAATCATATTTTACTTTTTTTCTGTAGAATGTTCTGAATGCAATATATGCATATGCCAGAATTCCCGCAACTATAACGATATTCAGAAGGAGATACACAGGATTGCTGTAAGATATGAGTATTTTACCACTCTGAAAGTACTGCCCGGTTGTAAGATGCACAGTTTCCTGCACATAGTAATTTGATCCAGGGGTTATGCCAAGGATAAAAAGATCGCTTGTAGACTGCGAGCTGACCGTTATCGTCCTGGCGTTTGACATGGATGGGTTTGTTGAGTACATTATCTCATATTCAGAAAAATAGTTTCCTGTATAGGGCTTCCAGGATATGTAGGCGACAGAGAAGAGGAACGGGAGAACGTTTGTGATGACCGGAACGAACAGATTTGTGATCGTTATGCCGGCAGGATACATCTCCACATTCGGTATTTTGCCCTGGTTCATGCTGTAATTAAGGCTTGTGTTCTTATAGTAAGGCCTTGAATAGTTGATCATTGCGGAACTGTTATTTAAGAAAATCGTGTAAAAGCCTGTGCTGTTTGTGTAAGATACATACCGGCTGTCATTGACCCTGACGTACTGCAATGAGAAATTAAACAGCCCATCACTGACGTATCCTTCTGCTTTATAAAGTGCCGTACTGTTTTTCATGGTTACCTGCTCCTGATAATCTGTTCCAGGCATGATTTCAAGTTTTTCACTGTAATTATTGAAGCCGGTCGCATTTATATTAAGTGTATAGTTTCCGGGGGCAAATGATCCGTAGTAGTACCCCATGCTGAAGTTCAGTGCCTCTCCTGACATTTTTATTGAAACATTAGACGGATAAACCATTACAGTAAAATTTCCATCATATGGCTTCAAAACGAATTTTTGTGTCCCGTTTCCACCGATCCTGTACTCATTGCTTTCGCTATAGAAATGCTGGGAATAGAGCGTTATATTATCATTCCCACGGACCACAGGTATCGATATGTTATCAGAATTATTGTAAAAAGGATAGAAGTAGTTTACAAGCGCTGAAATATTTGAAGGATATACGTCTCCGGAATCATGAAGATCTAGGCTGTAAATTTCCGGGATCGTTATTCTTGTGGATATATTCTTACCGTCATAAGTTGTATTCACAATATATGCCTTTCCCGGGGAAGCAGAAAAGTCAGCGGCTGATGACATGTTTCCGTTCACATAGAATACGGACGGAGTTCCGTTAGAAAGGGCCAGATCCACTTCCGGCCTAAGTGCATAAGTTATATTGTATACGATATACGTTTTATCATGCTTTATATTGAGATACTTTGAATAATCAAATGACCTTGATGCATTGAATGATGTTGTTACGTTCACAATATTTATTGAATCGTACCTGCTGTAGTTTATGCTCTGGAAATGAACCTGATCGAGCGTGAAATTCGTGATGCTTTCATTTCCGGAATATATGCCGGTGAATGAAGCCGATACATTTGTGAGATTGCTGTACGATCCTATCATCTCCGTTCCGAAAGCAGGGGTTACATTTCCAATGTAGGTCAGGTAAAATTCCTTTGACATCTCTATCGATGAGTTTAGCGTAAAATTGAATGTTGAATTATATTCCTGTATACCCACATCGTAACTGCTTTTATTATCGATAGGAAATTCTTTCTCGTACATCATGCTGTTCTGTTTGATCATTATCAGGTACGATAACGAGGAACCGTTGTAAAATATCCCGGCCTTAACAAAATTGCTCGCGTTGTTGTAAAGAGAAACAAAATTGTACGTTTCATTTGTATTTTTCTGGGATATGGTCGCGTTTACGCTTCCGGAATGGTAATTCGAAACTGCAACCGTACCGTACGGGCCGGTTATCTCCATTGTTACGTTTATGAGATTGCTAACCCTCGGTGTCCCGAGGCCTGTGACAGGGTTCCATCCGGGCCCTGCAGAATAGTATCCGTTATAGCCTGTGGATATCTGATCAAAACTGTAATTGTAAAACGGGGTGTTTGAGGCCTGGTAAAGGATTGGATTCAGGAGCCCGAGGCTTTTCCCGGAAGCCTGATCCGTTAAGGCAACCACGCCCGCCCACAGCGGAGCTGCCAGGCTTGTGCCCCCGGCATCGTAGGCCTGCCCCTGCGATATCATAAGGACGCCCGTGTCCGGGTTCGCAAGCATGGAAACATCGGGCACTCCTCTCATGGTATTGTTGTATACCGCCGGATCCTGCCAGTAAGGTTTCCCGAAATATTGACTGTAACCGCCACCGCTTCCAAGGCTTTTATTGGTGGACGCTGATGCACCCCAGCCCTTTTGCGAGTATACGCCATTACTCACGAATAGTGATGTACCCCCTACACCCAGGACGTAGGGTGAAGAAGCGGGAAAATTGACGCTGAGTGTTTTTGTACCGTCATAGGCTCCCTGATCGCCCGACGCTGCAACAACGGTTATCCCCTCCCTTGTTGCATTCCGGAAAATCGCATTCATGCTGTCTACGTATGTCATTGGAAGCCCGTTTTCTGCTATTCCCCAGCTGAGCGATATGATGTTCGGATGCAGATTCTTAATGGCATACGAAATCGCCCCCGAGAGTATCCCGACTGTGGAATTCTGAGCCACAACAAGATCGATGCTGGCCAGGGGGGCGGAGGCATGTGCCCATTCAACGTCAAGGGAGGTTTCAGCCGCCCAGTGTGAATTGGATGGGGTATCCGATTCATCGATATATATGACTGACAGGTTCAGTGGCGGGAGTCCAGTTATCTGGTCAAATGCGTTTATATCGTAGTTTATTGATGAATCGCCGTAAGCGTCAACTATTGCTATTGTCTCGCCCTTTCCGGTTATACCGTGATCGAGGGCCCATGTGTAATCATAGGCGCTGTATATGTCCGAGGGGTAATATACAAAGGGATTCTGCGCCTGAAGCGGATTCACCGCAGTATAGCCAGTAAAGTTCAGCTGGCTTCCTATACTGTAATAGGAATTTCCGGTGCTGTTTATGAAGTTATAGATGTACTGCGGTGTGCTATTGCTGGCGTAAAATGAGATAAGATTGCCATCAACCGAGAAGGAAATACCCGCATCACGCAGAAATGATATTACCTGCGCCCGGTCATTTTCAAGGACAATGCCAACATTATACGTCGGCGTATTCCAGGCTATATTTTTCTCCGCAGCCGTTGCGACGTGATTCACACCGCTGCCTGCAGACGGTATGCCGTAAACTGTGATTATCATAGCGCCGAGAACGAAAATGACCAGCAATTTCTTGGTAAGCATCCGTCCACATATTGCAAATATAATTAATATTATTATCGTATATGCAGGTGTGAATCATTCGGATGAGATCCTTCAGGAATTATTCCATGATTATTACGCTGGGAACGAGATAAACACACCTGATCTTGTGCATAAGAGGGAATTTGGTTACCTTCTTTTCACCGGACAGATGGTCAGGCATAATAAGATTGATACAAAATTCGATCTGAACAATTTTCTGAGGACAGTAGTGCCAAGGCATGTATATTCTTCTGCAGCTTATTATGAGGCGCCTGATGACCGGAAAATGCTGGAGAAGAAATGGGAAGGCGCCGATCTGATATTTGACCTTGATGCCGATCACCTTCCGGGTGCAGACAGGATGAGCTATGAGGAGACGCTGGACGTCATAAAAAAACAGACGAAAACGCTGATATACCGGTATCTCCTGGATGATTTCGGTATAAACAGGAACGATATGAAACTGTATTTTTCCGGCAGCAGGGGATACCATGTGCATGTATCCTCGGAATCCGTGTATCTGCTCAATGGCGACAACAGGAGAGAAATAGCGGATTACATTAATGGCAGCACAATATCCATTGACGGCTTCCTGCAGGTTTACCGTTCAGTACCGCTGGAAAATGGCGGATGGGTACGCGATATATATGCTTCCATAAAAGGGATCGCGAGGGAAAGAAAAATAAATGTAACAGAGACCACCGATCTTTCCGAACTCTACAAAAAACAGCCATCAGTAATCAAAAAGGCCATGAAATCTGTTATGGATGAAAGGGCCGTATACATTGATTCACCGGTATCATACGACATACACAGGCTCATAAGACTTCCGGGAAGCCTTCACGGCAAGAGCGGCCTGATGGTTAAGGAGGTACAGATAGATCACATTGATGAATTCGATCCATTATCCGATGCCATACCCGGACTATTTCTTGAAGGAAGTTTAAAAATAGATGCCAGGGAAAAACTTGACATACGGTTGAACGGCGAAAAATTCAGCATTAAGACGGGCATTTCCAGTGTTCCGGCGTACGTTGCGATATACATGGTTTCATCTGGAAGGGCAACGTTTATTGAATGATCAAAACTATTTCAAAAGCTGGATTTCGCAGGAATATTTTTATCAGAAGATTGCCTTGAATGCAAAACTCCTGTTCATGTGACCGCAGTTACGGATTCGCGAATGGAATACAACCGGGGCCCGGTATACCTGAGCCTATATTTATTGCTGCTACTGTTTTGATCCGCAGTAAGGGCAGTAAACTGCATCGTATGGTATTTCCCTCCCGCATGTACTGCATTTTTTGGTCCTTTCTGCAGGCTGTATCTGGCCTCCCTGTTCCCCTATCTCGTTGAAAGCGGTGTCCACAAAATTGCCTTCGTCCTTTTTCTGATCCTTTTTTGCATTGATGTACATGCCTATGTTGGCTGTTGGCGCTTTGGCTCTGGCAAGTTCTATTTCCCTTCTTTTTGCCTCCTCTTCCTTCAGCCTTTCATCCTGTTCGTGCCGCCTTTTAGCATCCGTGGTCCATTTCATCATTTCATCATGCCACTTCTTCGGATCTTTGACCGTAAATGTTGCCCTGTCATTTCCGTTCTTTGTATCAAATTCAACTGAAAGCATCTTTTTTGTCCACAATTTAATTTTTGGAATTGCAGTCGATACGTTTATCAGGTAATAAAGGGGCACATCCATAAGTATCTTTGATGATGCCGCCCTTAGAAAGCCACGATGGCCCTTCTCTTCATATATTATTCTCTTATCCGTGAGAAAAAGCGTGCCTTTATCGTATTGATCGCCTCCCCGGGTCATCCTGGATTTTTCACTAAGAAGCTCGTGTTCGTCTGCATCATATATTGGCATTGATCAAGTCATTCAAAAAGGCATATTAAATTTTACTTAAATGAAAAATAATTAAAAATCATTCTGTGAAAGCCCGGATATAAACGTTTCTACATATATTATGATGTTATCAGCCAGTCCAGGCATATTCGACAGACGTCAGCGATCAGTATTCTCTCCACCTGTAACCGCATTCCTCGCATGTATAGAATTTTGTTTCAGGCTCATCGGCTGATCTTGTCTGTTTCAGGAGATATCTTGCTCCCTTATGATGGCATTTTGGGCATATTGCATCAGAATCAAGTGGTTCCACAGCCAGTTCTTCCTTGATAAGTATAGTTTCCTTCCCGTCGCTCTTGCTCACGATCTCCTCGGTCTTATTCTTCTTTACCTCGTATCCACAGGATGGACATACATACTTTCCGTTCACAGGTGTCATCAGTGTACCACACTTTGGGCAAAACATAGAATCTATGTATTCCAAATGATTATTTAAAACCTTTTTTTATTATCTTAACTCGATAAAGGCGCAAAATAAGGGTTTTTAAGGTGAATGGAAACAGTATCCGCATCTCATGGATCAAGTAATCAGAAATAATAATAATTATTAAGCATGGCGGGTTTGTGTTTTATGGATCAGAAAATGATAGAAAATATTCTGAAAAATTCCCGGAATATAGCTATAGTTGGCATTTCATCGAATCCGGAAAGGGACAGTTACCGTGTTGCTGAATACCTCATGAATCACGGATACAGGATATTCCCGGTCAATCCCGGTATTACGGAGTGGAATGGTATAAGAGCATATCCGGACCTTAAATCCATTGGCCCGGATGAAAAGATTGACGTCGTTGATATATTCCGGAAAAACGATGCTGTAACCGGAATAGTTGAAGAGTCGCTTTTCCTGAAGCCAAAGGCCATATGGATGCAGGAGGGAATAAAAAACGAAGATGCGGCAAAGCTGGCAGAAAACAGAGGGATTGATGTGGTTATGGATCGCTGCATGATGAAGGAACACAAAAAACGAATCTAATTTATGTGACTTTGCAATATCTTTAGCATGTTTGTTGTATATTCGTACAAAAAAGATAACGAGAAGGATGTAAATGAAATACTTGGCGAAGATCGCATATCAAGGCTTACTGTTGTCAGGAGGGATGGAAGCGCATATGGCATTGATGGAAATATAATTATGTTTGAAGGCAGCGCTGAAAATATCTCAGCTTTAAATAGTGTAAAAAAGGAGATAATGAACCGGATAGACGAAAAAAAATCCAGGGAAATATATGAAAAAATAAAGGAGGAAAATGATAGTGCCGAGGGAGGCATGGGCTTTATATTTGGATGATCGAATAATCTCGTCTTAATCAATGTTTTAAATGAAGTATTCTACGGCATGCATGAAATTACGTATTAAATCTAAAAGATTCGAAATTTATGGGCAGCCGACATGCGGTATTATAATTATCCTATCGTTGCTGGAAATGACGTAATCAGGATCGACGGGATGGTAATCAACCATCAGCATGGCGTTTCCGATGGGTATATTGCTAAATCTTTTTTGAAGCATGTAAAGCATATCCCTTGCCGTAGTCCCGCGTTCAATTTCCAGGACATACTTTTCTGTCCCTGACAGATCCCGGAAGAAGGACTTGAATTCAACTGAGACCATCATTTCCATGAAATACGATCGTATATTAAATGGTTTGATGTTTTTCTTAAAAATATAAAATTGTCTTCTTACAATTCCGATAAGAAAATCAATGCCCGTTCTATATAATTCTCCGGAATGGATGCAGAAAATAATAAGATCACCGGAAAAAATAAAATGAAGAATATAAGTACGTATTACATGTCACTTCCATTATGCCGAAAAACGTTAACATTGAAAGATATGAGGTGCCAATAGCAATAAGGGCACTTAAAACAGCGAACATATACATCATGGATGGTGAGAAGCCCATCATTATCGATTCCGGTATGTCTGCGGAATCTGTAGGACTTGTGAAGGATGGAATCCGCAAATACCGGCCTGAAACACTCATACTTACGCATCTTCACATAGATCACCTGGGCGGGTCCCTGACACTGTGGAATGACTACGGTATACCGGCATATATAAATGAGGCTGATCTTAAAATAATCAGGAGTGTTGTTGAGAACGAAAAGGATTACATAAACCGGTATATCGAACTGTTTTCGGCCAATGGTGTTCCCCAGAAGATAAAGGATGACCTCATCGAGATGCATCCGGTCATAAATTTTCACAAGTATTATTCTTCTCTGGATTTCCTTGACAGCTTTGAAAGATTGAAGATAGATAGCGGTATGGAACTTATACACCTGCCCGGACATTCCCCGGGTTCAAGCGCCGTTTATCTCAGGGATGGAAAAATTATGATTTCCGGTGACCATGTTCTTGGAAAAATTACGCCAAACATAAGCGTCTACGGTGACGAGGATGATCTTGGCCTTTACCTGGCGAGCCTTAAAAAGGTGAGGGACATGGATATAAGCATTATATACCCTGGCCATGGCCCTCCAATAAACAATCCAAATTCCAGGATATCTGAAATTATAAAACATCACGAATCACGGATGGGAAATATAATATCGGCCATTGATGGGTGGACAACAGCCTATGATATTGCAAGAAAAATACCCTGGAGCAAGGGAAGGACAATGGATACAATGAACTTCATGGAGGTTAATTTTGCAGTTATGGAAACGATATCACACCTGAAGCACATGCTGAAGGAGGACATGATCGATGAAAAGAATGATAACGGGATTATAAAATATAATAACATAAATTAATAACATAATACATATATTTATTACCTTGATGTGTATTATTCTGTGATGATACGAACAGATTTGAAACAGGATGATATGCCGAAAACATGGTATAATATACTTCCAGATCTACCAGAGGATCTTCCACCCCCGAGGGATGAAACGGGAAAGGCGCTGGAAACCCTGAAGCTTGCAATGCCTGCCAGAGTTCTAGAATATGAGTTTTCCAGGGAAAGATACCCGGAAATACCCGATGCAATCTATGAAAAGTACATGCAGATCGGGAGACCGACTCCGATAATCAGGGCAAAAAAACTGGAGGAATATCTAGGAAACAGCGTTCGGATATACCTGAAAATGGAATCATACACGTATTCCGGTTCCCATAAGATAAACAGCGCCCTCGCGCACGTTTATTTTGCAACGGAGGAGAACGCAAAATTTGTGTCGACGGAAACCGGTGCCGGGCAATGGGGAAGTGCAGTTGCACTTGCATCTGCCCTTTACAGGATACCGGCGCACATCTTCATGGTAAGGGCAAGCTTCTATGCAAAACCGTACAGGAAGTACCTGATGGAAATGTACGGAGCAGATGCACATCCGAGCCCGTCTGACTTTACACCCTATGGAAGAGAGGTCCTGAAACAGCTGCCGGATACGTCCGGATCGCTGGGGATATCCATCAGCGAGGCGATCCATTATGCCCTGGAAAACGGCGGAAAGTACGTTGCAGGAAGCGTTATCAATTCTGACATACTTTTCAAGACAATAGCGGGAATGGAAGCAAAAAAACAGATGGAGATGATAGACGTTGATCCGGATTACATTGTTGGCGTAGTAGGAGGCGGATCAAACTATGCTGCCCTTGCGTTCCCGTTCCTTGGTGATGAACTCAGGAAAGGCCATGTGAATCGTAAATATATAGCGGCCGGGTCTAAGGAAGTCCCGAAGATGACCGAGGGTGAGTACCGGTACGATTATCCGGATACTGGAAAGGTTCTGCCCATGCTCAAGATGTTCACGCTCGGCTACCAGTTCATTCCTCCGGCCGTTTACGCCGGGGGCCTTCGGTACCATGCCGTGGCCCCGACACTCAGCCTGCTGATGAACAGGGGGATAGTGGAATCAAGGGACTACAACCAGGATGAGGCATTCAGGTGGGCAAAACTGTTTTCTGAACTGGAAGGTTATATACCGGCCCCGGAGACATCCCATGCGCTTCCCATAATCAAGGAAATAGCTGATAAGGCGAAGAAGGAAGGTACGGTCAAAAACGTACTTGTAAGTTTCTCGGGCCACGG
>JAVRLS010000039.1:0-9052 GCA_031961205.1 Thermoplasmataceae archaeon
TGGCTCTTATAAGGGCGCTTTCATCAACCACTTCTCCACGGGACGTGTTTATGAATATCGATCCTTCCTTCATCCTTGAAAATGCATCTGAATTGAACATCTTTCTTGTCTTTTCCGTCAGTGGCACATGCACGGAAATTATGTCGGAACTGGAAAGAAGATCGTCAAATGGAAGATAGGTGCAGCCGAATCTTTCTTCCTCCTCCCCGTTCAGGCGTATCTCATCGTAATAGACTATCCCCACACCAAATGGAATCAGCCTTTCAGCAAGCCTCTTCCCTATTGCACCCATACCTACTATCCCGAAAGTTTTCCCCATCAGGTCGAATGATCTCGTGAGGAGGGGCCATCTGCCAGACCTGATTTCCTGGTCCAGGAATTTCTGATCCTTCAGGAATGACAGAGCCATGGATATTACATGCTCTGCCACACTTTCCTTGTTGGCCACAGGAATGTTGGAAAGCATTATCCCCTTTTCCTTCAGGTATTCAAGGTCCACGTTGTCGTAACCGGTGCTTGCTATTTGCACAAAACGGAGATTCTTTAATTTATCCACAAGTTTTTTATCAACTTTTGTGAATGTTGTGGCCACAAGAATTTCAGAATCGTCCTTTTCGAATTCTGTATCCGACCTGATACTGAGATCCGGCATTATCATCTTTGCGCTCTTTTCTATCTCTTCCACGGGAAGGAAATCCGGAAGTATGACAAGTGTTTTCATATTATGCCATGGAATAGATAGCATATTAATTTTGCTGAACTTACCTTTAATGTGTCTCTAAATCCGGCCTTTTTTTCCTTCTATTCTTTATTTTTATCCTTTTAAGCTGTCATTTTTTCATGGTACTGGATTATAAATATTGAAAAAGCAATGAAAATGGTTTTATCTATGTTAGAAATAAACTGAAGCCATGAAAGTTTCAGAGATTATGACAAAAGATCCCGTTAAATACAGGGTTCCGAGTTCCATCAATGAGGTCATTAAAGTTCTTATCAGGAATAACATAACAGGCATACCTATAACAGATGTTAACGGCAAATATGCCGGTTTCGTAAGCAGGAGAGATATTTTTTCAAATCCGAATGAGGTACAGACCGCTATGGTGATGAGGAGATCGCCTCCAATAAGCGGGGATGAAAATGTTGAGACTGCAGCCATAGAGATGCTTAAGCAGAAAAAGAGGCATCTTACGGTTGTTGACAGCAATAATTATGTTACTGGCATACTGACACCGCAGAATTTCATGAAACTCATAAAAGAACAGCACGGTAACATAAGGATAAAGGACGTGATGAAGGACATAAGCATACCCGTATGGGAGAAGACGCCATTGATGCCCATACTTATAACGATGAACCTTTCGAATATTTTTTCATTTCCGGTTATAGATGGAAAAGGTGACTTTGTCGGCCTCATAACGGACAGGGATATATTTGACCGCGTTGATCTGAAATATGATTCTATTCTTTCAGAGATGGGTATAGCCAACGATGAGGATCCGTGGTCATGGACAGGGCTCAGGAACGTGTTCAGGTACGTTGTTGAAAGGGCCGATATAAAGCTTCCCGACATAAGTGCTGAACAGGTAATGGTTAAGAATCCGTCTATCGTGTACTTAAATGATAAGCTTGAGATGGCTGCTTCAATAATGATACAGAACAATTTCAACCAGATACCCGTACTGGATGATCCGAAGAAGATAATCGGGATGCTCTATGATATCGAGATGCTGAGTGTGTTCCAATGACCTTCGAAGACGTTATTGAACTTTCAAAAAGGAGGGGGTTTTTCTGGCCCTCTTATAGCATATACGGTGGATCTTCCGGCTTCTATGATTACGGGCCTCTGGGATCACTCATGAAGGATAACATCATAAATGCGTGGAAAAGGACGTATGCCGCCGAGGGCGCGGTATTCGTGGATACGCCGGTAATATCCCCGGAGGAAGTTTTCAGGGCATCCGGGCACCTGGAAAAATTTTCTGATATCGCAGTAAAATGCAGCAACTGCAAGACTGCCTATAAATTTGAAAGCCTCCTTAAGAATCTTGATATAAAGGAGATAGCCGGGAACACCGGAGAGGCAGACAGCATACTTTCAAAGTATCACATAAAGTGCCCGAAATGCGGTTCTCCGCTTACCGGTTCATATAACTTTAACCTCATGTTCAGGATCGAGAATGAGTCCCTGTACCTCCGCCCTGAAACAGCACAGGGAATATTTGTTAATTTTAAGAACCTTTTGAACTATTCAAGATCGGTGCTGCCGCTGATAGTTTGCCAGGTGGGTAAGGGTTTCAGGAACGAAATATCGCCCCGCCAGGCCCTTATAAGGATGAGGGAATTCACGCAGGCAGAGGTTGAGGTATTCTATGATAATGCCGATTCATTTTCTCTCGATTCCATAAAGAACGGGCCGGCACTGAACCTGCTGAGAAACAACGGGGAAAGCCTGAATATAAGCGCCTTTGAGGCACTGTCATCCAGCGTTGTAAACAGCCCTGCAATGGCATACTTCATAAACAAGACGTTCATGTTCCTTTCATCGATCGGGCTGGATCCGGCAGCGATCAGGGCAAGGGAGCATTCTCCTGAGGAGAGGGCACACTACTCCTCCGAAACATGGGATTTTGAATTTTTCATGGACGGCGAATGGATAGAAATTGTCGGGATATCCGACAGGAATTCTTACGATCTTTCAAGGCACCGGGATGCATCCGGGCAGGATATGTCTGTAAATGGTAGCATTCCGCACGTTATTGAGCCATCCCACGGAGTTGACAGAATCTTTCTTTCCATCATGAACGGTTGCTATTACAGGAGGGAAAATGGGTACAAAGTCCTGAAATTAAGGCCGGAGATATCCCCGGTGCATTTTGCCGTATTTCCGCTCCAGAGAAAGGATGGCCTGGATTCCAGGGCAAGGGATATGTTTGCTGCACTGAAAGCCATAGACCCGTTTATATTCTATGATGAAAGCGGGACCATAGGGCGCAGATACGCAAGGCAGGATGAGATAGGTACGCCCTTCTGCATAACCGTGGACTACCAGACCATTGATGATGGTACTGTGACCGTCAGGGAAAGGGATTCATCGAAACAGAAAAGGGTGGGCTTCAGGGATCTCCTGGAAATGGCCGGGAATTACCCGGAATCTTTTACCGCACTTTTCGTGGAATGACGGGCAGGAATCCAGAGCGTGCTTACCGGAATCCAGGAGCGGCATGCCTCAAATTACCCGTTAATATTACCTGAACTTTCTCCTTTTTTTGCCTGCAAAATATAACTGTGGCGTTTTCTCCATTTTATAAAAAACGAAAAAATAAGGTTGTGATTATAATCCGCAGAATCCTTCACATGTGAAGATATAACGGGCCTGAAACTTAAAAAAATATGTTTTTTGAAGAGTTTTCAGTACAACCCTTCGCTGAGGTTTGAGAATTTAAGCACAGCGTTTTTCATCCTTTCATCAGAATTTTCCATGACACTTTCAACGAATCCGCTCACTATCATTGATTTTGCGGTTTCCCTGCCTATTCCCCTTGATCCAAGATAGAAAATGCTTTCCTCATCGATATCGCTTATTGCTGATGCATGCTTGGATTTTGTATCATTGTTGTTTATCAACAGGGCCGGCTTTGTATTTGCATATGCCTCCTTTGAAAGAAGCAGTATCCTGGTATCGTAGTAACCCTGGGACTTTTTTGATTCTTCTCTCAGGTCTATATTCCCGCGCTGCATTGTCAGGCTCTTCCCCTTGACGATTCCCCTGATAATGATGTTCGATACCGTTCCCGTGCCGATCTGCACGGTGCTGTCCCTTATGTCGGCCTGCTGATCGCCGTCAGTGAAGCTTGCGCCCCTGACTTCATACTTCGTTCCGGTACCGTACTGGTAGGATTCGGTCGACAGTATTGACCTGCCCATGCCGTGATCCACGTGAAAAACGGTGGCTTCAGAGAAATCATCCATATGCACCTTCATGAATGTTGCTCCACGCACATTAACCGATTTGTCCTGTATTCTTGAATAATTTACCTTCGATCTTTTCCCTGCGAATATGTATATGTTCCTTCCCTGGATGCCATTGCCTTCACCGAAGCTTGTATCACTGCACTGGATATCGACTTTTGAATCGTCTCCGATAACGATGATATCCTTTGAGGAAAATGAGTACCCGGCATTGGAAATATTTTCCAGGCTCAGCCTGATATCCTTCTTTTCAGGAACATAGATGAAGAGGCCGTTCTGCCATCCTGCATTAATAAGGTACTCTATTCGATCATCCGAGTATTCAATGTCAGTAAACTTCTGAAGCATGCTGAAGTTCTCCTTTTCAGCTTCCCTCATGGACTTTATGATTATGCCGTGACTGTTGTTCACGTGAATTTCACCGTCAATGACCGATATATCAGCTTCCTTTCCTGGAGTGAATGACGATTTCTCCCTTACTCCACCAAGAACCATCTTCTGTATGTCCTCTTCCGGGAAATCCACATACCTTGCACGCGTTGGGCTGTCCTTGTACACCTGTGGAGGGTGCCTCATGAACTGTATGAAATTGTCCTGCCTGTACTCGTGAAGCTCATCGTTAAGATCAGAATTTATCCTTTCATTTATCTGCTCGATCATCCTACTGCACCCAGTTTGCTCATCTCAAGCTTTACCAGCCTGTTCATTTCGACTGCAAATTCCATCGGTATCTCCTTCATAACGTCGTCAAGGAACCCGAGTACTATCATTGAACTTGCTTCATCTTCAGAAAGGCCCCTTGATCTCAGGTACGTGAGCTCCTCCGTCCCTATCTTTCCGACGGTGGCCTCGTGCATGAACTTTGCCGTTGGTTCATATATCTCATCATGCGGAAGTGTATACGAAACGGAATCATCGTTGATGAGAAGTGCATCGCACTGGACATGGCTCCTTGCATTTATTGCGTCCTTGTTCACCCTGACCAGGCCGCGGTATATAGATTTGCCATCTCCCATGCTGACGCTTTTTGACACTATTTTCGAGGTTGTATTCGGAGCCATGTGTATTGCCTTTGCACCGGTATCCTTTATTGTTCCGGGCCCTGCAAGCGCTATTGTCAGGTTTGACGTTGAGGCGTTCCTGCCCCTCAGGTATGATGACGGATATATCATTGTGAGCTTTGATCCGAGTGAACCGCCGACCCATTCCATCTTACCGTTTTCCTCAACCCATGCCCTCTTCGTTGGCATGTTGTAAACACTGTTTGACCAGTTCTGTACGCTTGTGTAACGACCGGATGCATTCTTCATCACGTAGTATTCCACTATGGCGCTGTGCAACGAATCCTTATCGTACCTGGGAGCCGTGCAGCCCTCTATGTAATGTGCCTTGGCACCCTCATCCAGGACGACTATCGTATGCTCAAACTGGCCGCTTTCCTCGCCATTTATCCTGAAATATGTCTGGAGCGGAAGATCGATCTGCACGCCCCTGGGAACGTACAGGAATGAACCGCCGCTCCAGACTGCTGCATTAAGTGCCGCGAATTTGTTGTCACTCGGAGGTACAGCCTTGCACAGGTATTCTTTTACCAGGTCGGGATGCTGCTGTACCGCAGAATCCAGATCCATGAAAACTACACCCTTATCTTCCCATTCCTTCTTCAGGTTATGGTATATGCCTTCGCTGTCGTACTGCGCAACAGATCCTGCCAGGTACTTCTGCTCCATCTGCGGTATGCCAAGTTTATCAAATGTATCCTTTATCTCGGACGGGACCTCGTCCCAGTTATTTGTGGTCCTTTCATCAGGCCTGTTATAATAGCTTATGCTGTCCCAGTCTATGCCTGAAAGATCCGGGCCCCATGCTGGAACCGGCTTGGCATTGAATATCTCAAGCGCCTTCAGCCTGAAGCGCCTCATCCAGTCAGGTTCCTTCTTTATCTCTGATATCTCTTCGACTACCTGTTTGTTCAGGCCTCTTCCTGTTGAATACACTGGCTTTACATTGTCATGAAATTCGTAATCAGGCGTATTCTTTCCCTTGAGTTCCTCCATCAGCTTTTCTATCTCTTCATCCTTATTTCCACTTGTTATTTCCATCACGCCACCTCCTTTAACCAGTCATAGCCCTCATTCTCTATCTTATCCGATAGATTCCTGTCCCCGTTGAGGGCAACGGTACCCTTTACCAGAACGTGCACAAAATTAGGTTCTATATCTTTCAGAATACGCTGGTAATGGGTTATTATTAAGAATCCAACCTCGCTGCTGAAGTATCCCTTAATCTGTTCCGCAACCATCTTGAGGGCGTCAACATCGAGGCCGGAATCAATTTCATCGAGAATTATCATCTTCGGCTTCAGTATTATCATCTGGAGTATCTCCAGCCTTTTTCTTTCCCCACCTGAAAAGCCGTCGTTTATTGAACGTGATATGAAGTTCTGGTCAAGCCCGACCACCTTCATTATCTCCTTCACCTTTGCATTGAACTGCGATATTGTTATCTTTTCGTTTGGATGCGTATTCGTGTAAGCAATCCTCAGGAATGTAGAAATTCTAACACCCTCCACCGTTACCGGGTTCTGGAATCCCAGGAAAAGACCGGCTCTTGCCCTCTCTTCAGGAGTGGCATAGGTTATGTCCTTGCCGTCAAGGGTTATGCTTCCACCGGTAACCCTGTAGTCCGGGTGCCCGACGAGCACATTTCCAAGCGTACTTTTTCCGGCGCCGTTCGGGCCCATAAGCGCATGTATTTCACCGCCCTTCACGGTAAGATTGACATTATGCAGTATTTCATTCCCCTCCACTGAAGCGGAAAGATTTTTTATTTCCAGTATCATGGTATATCAGCTTCTTAATAACATTAAACTATTTAAACACTTTTTAATGTTTAAATTGACTAAATTTAAATAATCATTTGGCATGTGTATTCAATGATATATGACGATATTCTAGGAAATGTCAAATCCAGGATACTTGAAAGCCTGAGCATATCCAGCAGGAGCATGGAGGAACTTTCATCAATACTTTCCATCAACAAGACTGCAGTGAAGGAACACATGGAAACGTTACAGATGAAGGGTTACGTTACATCCTATTTCCAGGGATCCGGAACGGGGCGGCCTAAAAAGTACTATGAAATCACTGAAAAGGGCCTGTCACTTTTTCCAAAGAAATACATAGAGTTTTCAAAATTGTTCATTGAGGAGGTTGAAAAAACGGTGGGTTCATCAAAATTAAATGAGATGCTGGAAAATGTGGCATTCAGGATAATATCGGAGACCGGATGGGAATCACCTGAACTCAGCACCCTTGACAGGAAGGGAAAGATAGAAAAACTCAAGGAGTATGTATCTATGCTGAATGTTCTCGGTTACAATGCAACGATGGATATCTATGATGATCATGTTGAGATAGCAAGGCATAACTGTATATTCTATGATCTTGCAAAGACAAACAATAAGATCATATGCCAGTCCCTGGGCAGGGATCTGGTTGTTCAGTCCCTGAATACGGATTTCAAGATACGGGAAAGCTTCACCGAAGGATCAAACAAATGTGTGATCGATGTTAAAATATGAACCGGTTCGGCTGGATCAGATTCAAGGTCTTAGCGTATCGGTACCGTTCCAAGTATTATTATGAATCATGAACTCCACCAGGAAACATATGAAAATTCCACGAACCGTATCGTATGCAAAATGATAAACTAAACATATTTCAATTTT
This sequence comes from Thermoplasmataceae archaeon, assembly GCA_031961205.1. Classification (GTDB taxonomy): domain Archaea; phylum Thermoplasmatota; class Thermoplasmata; order Thermoplasmatales; family Thermoplasmataceae; genus JAVRLS01. The sequence continues at coordinate 7,703 of JAVRLS010000039.1, forward strand.
ATACTGTATTTTTTATATCATTTAGATCCGGATAATGCAGAACTTTTTCAATTTTATAGCAATTATTTTACACTATCCCGGACGCAAAAAATTTAAGTTACATCGTTTTAAAGGCCTTACGTTTGAACAGATTTATAATGATCTCTTCCAAATATACGGGGATCTTGGCTGGTGGCCTGCTGAGACCGCCGAAGAGGTGGTGATGGGTGCCATACTCACCCAGAATACGAGCTGGAAAAATGTTGAAATGGCAATTAAAAACATGAAAAGGAATGGAATTTTCACAATGAATGATATCAAAAATACCGGCACAGAGAAACTTTCTGATATAATCAGGAGCTCCGGATTCCATAACCAGAAAGCAATAAGGCTGAAAAATCTTGCATCTTCTATAATAGAAAAATACGGGAATCTGGATAATATGAAAGATCAGGGTGATGCATCTTCGTTTCTCTCGTCCATTGATGGCATAGGCCCGGAAACAAGGGATTCCATCCTTCTTTATGCGCTGGATTTTCCAGTATTTGTTGTCGATAAATACACCTTACGTTTTCTCTCAAGGTATGCCGGCATCACGGAGGATAAGAATCTGGGAGAAAACGTAGTAAATGAACTTTTACAGGTCCAGAAACTGAAAAATTTTCATGCAATGATCGTACAGATATCAAAGGATTACTGCAGGAAAAAACCGGAATGTGAAAAATGCCCGGTGAACGAAAAATGCCTTTATGCCAGGGCCGGAAAGACCGGGGAAGCGAGCGATCGCTGATCATGAAAAAATTCAGGATATGCATGATACAGCGGATATTGTATGCTGAAAATGTTTTTCAGGAACACAAGCATATTTATATATGAACAATTTGGGACATGCACACATTTCTTTGAATCCAAATTTTATTAACAATGAGTTAATTGAGTAATGTTATGAAATTCAATGAACCCGGGAATATAGGAAATGTATCGATAAAGAACAGGATAGTAATGGCGCCGATGATCTCAAACCTCGCAAATCCTGATGGCAGCATAAATGACAGTTATATTGCATACCTTGAGAGGCGTGCCATGGGAGGTGCAGGCATGATCCTGACCGAATACGTGTACATAGACAGCCTTTATTCCCGCGGATCCAGAAATGAGGCAGGATCCTACAATTTCGATTTCATCCCGAAATTCAGGAGGCTTACCGATCGTATACACCTTCATGGATCGAAGGTATTCATCCAGCTCGTTCATGCTGGCGGAAAGGCGCTGATATCGGGTGAAAACGGCCACCGCATAGCCCCTTCATCAGTAGACTACGGGGGATACCGGCCGGATGAGATGACTCCGTTCGATATAGATGCCGTGAAA
>JAVRLS010000040.1:0-8912 GCA_031961205.1 Thermoplasmataceae archaeon
GAATAAGTTCAGATCTGCTCCTGTAGAATTCAATGTAATATCCATTTTTTTCTGCTTTGTTATGTTTCGTCATCTCTGAGAATATTTCACCAATACTTTCGGATCGTTCCTCCCAGTTTTTCAATCTGTATCTTGCATATTTTCCTCCCGGCAGAGATATTTCTTCAAGCCCTTCTATGCTTTTATACGCATCTGCTTCAAAGCAGGCGAGATATTCGGTACCGCCATCGCCCTCACGTGAAAGGCCATAGAATTTCATCCCTTTCAAACTTTCCAGCTTGCTTTCAAGCCGGTTGAAGGATTCTTCAGCACCATTCGTTCCCGTTTCTGATCTCACGCATAGAAGCCTTAAAGGACCAAAATCGATCAGTGTATCCATATCAATGCATATAAAGGAAAAATTTAAAACTACCGTGCAAATTTATATATTTATTATATAGCATATAATCTTAGAAGCATGGATTTATTATTATATATGGATTAAATGTACTTATGGGCAAAATCACTCAGTGAAAAAAAATGACAGTGGTATTCAATTTACTGGCAATCCTAAAATTCCTTCCGCAGTACATCGTTTCAACAGCTTTTGCTCTATTGATTCTTGATTATATGCTGAAACACGATCCATCCAGACCCCGCTTTTATCTTAAATACAGGACGGTCAGGAATGGATTTTCAATTTTCAACACCAGGATGGATTTTTCATCTGTGGTATTCGATATGAAGATCGATTCCTATAAGAATGGAAATACATTTTATTCCAATATTGAAAAAAAAGAGTATTCAGAACCTGCCATTGATCTTCTGCCTGAAAGACCGATTACCGCATTCAATAAATATGATGTCTCCGATAATGGTTTTTACCTGTTATTCTCCATTCTATTCATTATATCCACATGGTTTCTTATATTCATTCTAACAACACCATATAGAAGCATAGTTTCAATCCTTCCAGGATGGGACAGCAGCATAAACTACATTCTGGTGATAGTGCTGGCCCTCGGGCTGCTGGAAGGATCCATATCCTATATCTTTTTTATACACAGGGAAACCAGAATCCTGATTTATGTTATCATAGGAGTTATCGTTCTGGTAAATGGCGTGACTTTTCTTCCCGGCTTTGGCTGGGTAAACTTCATAGGCCTGGAAGCAAGAATTGTATACCAGGTTATCATCAGTTTTTCTGCATCCGCAATCTCCTACCTTATTTATGAAACCGGCGGCAAGGAGAAAGATTTTGAAATCTTTGAAATAAGCACCGGTCTTGCCTATTCCGCCTTCCTTGTTCTGGCCGTATACAGTTTGATTCAAAAAATGATATATTTTGGTCTATTGCGCTGACAAAATAATGGCAATGAGGATCCTGTTTTCTCCGATACGAATTGGAAGATCAGTGCACAGCTAGCTATCGCGACAGATAATTTTGCATGTTCCGGCATTTTTGAATGCAAAGGCCTGTTTATTCTATTAAGAAAAAGGTTACGCATTATCTTTTGTGCTGTTCACAAAATACCCTTCAGCCTCTTCAATAAATTTTTCCGAAACCTGGTTTTTATTGGTTCCGGGTATCTTCCCCCAGATGTGGGTAAAACCGAATTGTGACAGGAACATTTCAATTATATTCTTCTCTTCTGACATAAGCACAATGCTCGGCCCGGTATCCATCGAATAGTAAATGCCATCGTATTTTTTCCTGAATTCCCTGATTGCATTAAGCACAGAAATGCTTTCCCTGGATATGACAATGTCCCCGGCCGACATAAGAACAGCATGCATAATCCTTGTATCCTCTTCAGCAGCACTCATGATACTTTTCATACTGAACTGGTTCTCTATCAGTCTCTCTATCAGATCTATCTGATAAGCTTCCCATGCCCTGTAAAATGGTGATTTGATGGCTGCACGATGGGCGCTTTCAGTTTTGTAATCGGCCATAAGAGGAATGGCTGCAAAGAAGAAATGCGAGGTATCCACGGGAAGCCTGAACGCATAGGATTCCGAAGGCAGTATTCCCCTCCAGGACCTCCAGAATGAAACCCCGCCGGAAACGGATCTGGATCCGGATCCGGAAACAAGTCTTGCTATGGATGAAACAAAGGAAGTATCATTCACTGCATCATCCCCGAAGGTGCATCTGACTATTGACCTGGCAGTTGCAGCAGCAATTGCGGCCGATTCTCCAAGACCCTTTGCCTCGCCGTACCTTCTTTCCCGCTTTATATAAAAGTGGAATGAACCTTTTATGCCGTATGTATCCTTGAATATAGAAAGCGCCTTTATGGCACGTGCGGTGTATTTCTCATCGCTGATGCCATCCATGATGACATGATCCGATCCTTTTCCTTCAGAATATACGCAGGCGCTCAATGCCCTGGAGAAATCCGTATTGAACGAAATGGAAGGAAAATTAGCTATATTGTAGGTTTCATCGTAGTATCCCAGGAATTTGACCGCACCCGTTATTGGATCGCCAGAACCATAAAAAACAGTGCCGGGCTTTAAATCGATATCATGCTGCAGCGGCTTGTTGAAAAATCTCTTCGAATTAAGCCAGGATATTATCTGATCGAATCCCACATACTGATAACAGGAATATGCATAAAAACATTCCCGGCCACGGTTCCGGACATAAAAAAAGTTAATCTACGTATACACAATCACCCGTAAGTTGAAAGGATCGGCTTATAGAAAGCGATACATTATCGTGAGGGGTGAGAGGAATTCCCTTGATCCCATTATAATAGCTGTTTATAAGAAGTTTGGATGCAAGATCAGGTACAGAAACGAACGCTATTGCATAATCCTGGCAAACCAGTTAAACAAGGATGCTGTTATATCATTCATTTCCGGGTACAGGGGCAATTATGAAACAGTAAAGACATGCGGAACTATCCTGAAGTGCAAGAAAATACTGAAAAAGATTGAACCTATCAATGCTTATTAAAACGAATTGCACACTGATCTTTACAGCAGCCATGGCATTTTCGTGTTATCTTTCATCCCTATACTGGCGATAGCATTCAATCCGGAACTGCAAAATAATTTATTCGAATATAACTGTCATAGAACGGATGATCTCATAAAATTAACTCCAGGATTTATCCATTATTGCCTTTAAGAAATGCTTCAATCATGTTTCATTATGATGGTTTGCATAAAATGGCGACTGGGGAATAGCCCGGTGGATAATGGTATCATTGCCTTAAGTGGATCCGGAAATTCATGATTTAAATTAATTTAGTGCATCAAATTAAAAAGATTATAATAAGAATGCGGTATTCTTATCTATGGCCTGTGTCAAAGACATAGATTATACCGGTCTCAAAGAACTTATTGAGAAGCAGGACACTTTTGTGATTGATCTTTGGGCCGAATGGTGCCATCCCTGCAAACTTATGATGCCCCTCTATGAGGAACTCTGTGAATCCACATCCTCATGCGCATTTTACAGGATAAATGTCGACGAAAACAGCCAGATCATAGATTTGCTTAACGTTAACAGTATACCGAGAATCATAATATTCGTCAATGGCGTTAAATCGTGGGAAATGAAGGGTCTGCAGAGGGAAAACCGTTTCTATGAGATCAGGTCAAGGATACCCTGCGATAGCAGCGGAGAGAGTCTTTGATTTTCTTTCATATTCATGTGGCAATGAACCGGTTATATGTTTTATAATGATGATACATTAACGGTTAGATGAAACACATCCGTCTGAAGGAAATGCATGTACTGATGCGGATTTATCCGGTTTTCCGGCGGTATATCAGGGACAGGAAGAGGGCAGAAGATGACAGCGGCTGGGATTACCAGGTTGAGGATCATGGCGAAAAGGCCGTGGCCGCGTTCATGGATCTGGGGCCCACCTTCATAAAACTTGGCCAGATCCTGTCCGCCAGGCCGGATCTGCTGCCAAAGGAGTACCTGAAGCCCTTCAGGAAGCTTCAGGACAGAGTTGATCCTGATCCCTTCGATTCGGTCCGTTCTGTCATAGAAAAATACACAGGGAACATAGATACAGTTTTTGATTCCTTCGATAAGAATGCAATTTCCGGAGCGTCACTTGGCCAGGTCTACAGGGCTGTTTACAGGGGCAAAGAGGTTGCCGTAAAGGTAAACAGGCCCGGCATCGAGAATATACTCAAGGAAGATCTGACCGTGATCAAGAGGCTACTGAGGCTTGCCAGGGGCAGGATTGATAATTTCCTTTACATGAGCATTGAAAGCGTTATAATGGATTTCAATACCCGGATATTCGATGAGATTGATTACCGGAAGGAAGCCCGGAACATGGAAAGAATAAAAGAGAACTTAAAAAATTACGATAGAGTCGTAATTCCCGGGATCCTGAACGAGATATCGGGAAAGGAAGTCCTCGTGATGGAATACGTTCCCGGGATAAAGATAGATGATATTGCTGAACTTGATCGATCCGGGATAGACAGGAAGAAACTCGCCTCAAGTGTCGATCTTATCTTCATGCGTATGCTGCTGAAGAACGATATATTCCATGCGGATCCACATCCGGGGAACCTATCGGTCATGCCGGATGGGACCCTGATAATATATGATTTCGGAATGGTGGGCTACATAAATGATGATATGCGCTTCCGCCTTCTTTCGCTTTATGATGGCCTCGTGAACCGGGATCCTGATGAGATCATCGATACACTCCTTGCCCTGAACGCCCTTTCACCGGCTGCTAACCGCAGCATAGTGAGGCAGGGTATAGAGATGGCAATGTCCGGTTTCTACGGGAGGGGCGTGGATGATCTTGAGGTGAGGGAACTCCTTGATGTTGCCAACGACGTGATATTCCAGTTTCCATTCAGGCTGCCCAGAACGCTTGTCCTGTACATGAGGATGACATCCATCCTTGAGGGACTATGCAAGGAGCTTGATCCGGATTTCAAGTTCATAAAGGTTTTGCAGAAGATTCTTTATGATGAGGGCCTCATACAGGACCTTTACAGGAAGCAGCTTGAAAGCTTTTTTTCGGAAACATTGATCGCCGTCGAAAAAGGGATACAGGCGATACCCCTGATAAAGAGAAAGCTCGAGTCTGAGGGCGAGGTAAGGAAGGACAGGAGTTATAAGGTTCCGGCTTCAATATTCCTCGGTTTTCTTGCGTTTTCGTTCTTTTACATGATCGGGAAGATGCCCGTGCTATTCTTACCGCTTATAATCCTGGATATAATCATGTTCGTATACGTTATGGCAAAAAAATGAATGCCATGAAATGTTCATTCAACCTCAACTGAATGCACATTCTTCGTCTTCATTCTCACTGTAAGGACGCCTTCCGCATATTTTGCACTCATCTCCCCGGCATCAACCTCCATTGGCAGCTTTACGACCTTGAATACATTGTCGATTCTCTGGTCAAGGTATACTCTTTCATACTTGCGGTCCCTTGACGCTGAAATCGTAAGGACGTCTTTATCCACGGTTACCTTTATGTCTTTCTTGCTGAAACCGGCAATTTCAGCTTCGACAACCAGATCCTGGCCGTCCTGGAAAACTGAGACCGGCGGATATATGAACGATGACACTTCCCTTATGGAATTTCCCATGTTTTTCATAAACTCGTTTGTAAAAAACCTGACAGGTGTGTACATAATGTATAGATGTAGAACAGATATTTAAAAATTGATTTCCGGCTGAGCTACAATCCGGTACACGATTCCATGGAATGCAGTGCATTTTCCCGTCCTATAAATACCGTATTAGATTATCGATTTGCATATTCACAGATGATCATCAGGAATCATTTCGTTATCCTTTGTTTCATTTCCTGCACATTTTTATTCGCGATTTTCAACCTGTTTCGTCCTGTACGATTGACTTAAAGGCAATCGGAAGCAGCTTTTTTGCAGTGGTTTCCGGATCAGAATCCTCCTCGTATGAAAGATTCATATCCTCGGAAGCGATCATCGAATTCATTATCCTGTCGACATGAATCTCCATTTCATGCATAAGGGCCATGCGGACCTCCTCCCTGTACCTTATGATCTTCTTTTTCCCGGATCTGTCATTGTATGCCTGATGGTTGAAAATTGCCTCGAGAAGCTTATCATAGCCTTCGCCGGTCAGGGAATCGGTTCCAACGACCGCGGGAAGCCATCCCTCACGGTTGTATACGTTGTCCAGTATATCCTTCATTGCAAGATATGATCCGTCACGGTCTATCTTGTTTATGACGAATATGTCACCGATCTCCATCATTCCGGATTTAATGGCCTGTATACTGTCCCCGAGCCCCGGGGCAAGAGTTACGATTACCGTATCGGCAAGATAAACGATGTCTATGTCCGACTGGCCGGCGCCAACCGTTTCTATTATAACAAAATCATTGCCTGCCGCATCCAGTACCCTGGCAATATCCCATGTTGCAAGGGAGAGCCCGCCGTTTGATCCCCTGCTTGAAACGCTTCTCATGAATATACCGTATTCAGAGAGCACATTCTGCATTCTTATCCTGTTCCCCAGTATAGCACCGCCGCTGAACGGGCTGCTTGCATCAACGGCTATTATAGCAACCTTCTTTCCCTGCTTTGCAAGCATGCGGGAAAGCATGCCGATCATCGTGCTCTTCCCGACTCCGGGAGGGCCCGTGATCCCTATTATGTGGGAATGGCCTGTTTTCCGGTAAATGGACCTTATAATATCATAACTCCTGCTATTTCCCTCCTCGATTATGCTTATTGCCCTTGATATGCTCCTCATATCGCGCGAAAGTATCCCCTTCACTATGGAATCCGTATCCATCGTCACATCTCCTTCATGCGTCTTGCCTCTTCGCCGCGCTTCCTTATGTGTTCCGTTATGATATTAAGTGAAGTCCCCGGGCCGAAATTGCCGGTAACGCCTATCTTTTCCAGCAAGGGCTTATCATCGTCCGGAATGATTCCACCCCCAACGACGGCTATATCATTTATCCCTTTCTCCTTGAGAAGATCGACGACCTTTGAGAATGCGCTCATATGGGCACCATTCAGCAGGCTGAGCCCTATTACGTCCACGTCTTCGCTCACGGCGATGTCAACGACTTCTTCCGGTGTTGGAAGCAGGCCGGCGTATATGACATCCATGCCGGCGTCCCTGAGGGCCCGGGCCAGCACAAATATGCCACGATCATGCCCATCGATCGCGGGCTTTGCCAGCAGTACCTTTATCGGCCTAGATGATGACAGGTTCTTTCCAGCTTCCAAATACATCCCTCCCCACATTCGATATTTCCTCTATCGTTGCATAACTTTCAACCGCATCAATATAGTAAGGCATAAGATTTTCATCCTCATTTTCCATTGCTTTCCTCAGCCGGTCAAGTGATGCCCTGACCTTTTCGCTGTCTCTCTCTTTATGTACATTTTCAAGGCGCTTTTTCTGTATTTCCTCTGCAGTTTTGTCGATCTTGAGGTAATTTATGGGCTCTTCGCCCTCCTCCACATACCTGTTCACGCCAACCATGATTTCCCTCCCGGATTCAAGGTTCTTCTGTCTCCTGTAAGATGTATCGGCTATTTCGCGCTGTATGTAACCCTTCTTTATCGCCTCAAGTATGCCACCCATGCTCTCTATCTTGTCGAAATACCTGTACGCCTCTTCTTCCATCCTGTCTGTAAGCCACTCGACGTAATATGATCCGCCGAGCGGATCGGAAACATCCGGTATCCCCGTTTCATCGGCAATAATCTGCTGCGTCCTGAGGGCTAGCTTAACAGCATTTTCAGATGGCAGGGCCCACGCCTCATCGTAGGAATTTGTGTGAAGGCTCTGCGTTCCCCCCATAACCGCAGCCATTGCCTCTATCGTGGTTCTGATGATGTTGTTCAGTGGCTGCTGCCAGGTAAGTGTATATCCTGAGGTCTGCGTGTGGAAGCGGAGCATCATTGTCCTATCATTCCTGGCGCCGTATTTTTCCTTCAGGACCGTTGCCCATATCCTCCTTGCGGCCCTCAGTTTTGCTACCTCTTCAAAGAAGTTTATCGATGAGTTGAAGAAGAATGAGAGCCTCGGGGCAAAATCGTCTACCCTTAAACCGGATTTTATCCCGAGATCAACGTAATAAAAGCCATCAGCAAGGGTAAATGCAAGCTCCTGAACCGCACTTGATCCCGCCTCTCTTATGTGGTATCCCGATATACTTATGTAATTCCATTTCGGTACGTTTTTAGTGCAGTAAACCATCATGTCCCGGATTATACGTATATGATCTTCCGGAGGATACATCCATTCCTTCTGCGCTATGTATTCTTTCAGTATATCGGCCTGTACTGTACCTGATACCTTGCTGAATGGAACGCCCTGCTTTTTGGCTATTGCAAGGTACATCGCTGTTAGTATAGCCGCGGGGGCATTGATCGTCATGGACGTGCTGACCTTTGAAAGATCGATACCGTCAAAGATCACCTCCATATCCCTGAGCGAAGATACATTCACACCACATTTTCCGATCTCTCCATTCGATCTTTTGCTGTCAGCATCGTACCCGTAAAGTGTTGGCATGTCGAATGCTATGCTGAGTCCGGTCTCTCCATTGCTTATGAGGTATTTCAGCCTTGAATTTGTATCCTCAGGGGTTCCGAAGCCGGAGAACATCCTCATTGTCCACAGCCTGCCCCGGTACATATTAGGGTATATCCCCCTTGTGAAAGGATATGTGCCAGGCATGCCGTTTCTCTCAGCAGAACCTTCAGAATCCTCTTTTGTGTAAACTTCCTTTAGATTGATACTGGATGAATTCACATGTTCCCTTTCAGTGTAGCCCGTGGCCTTATTCCATGGATCAAGGGTATCATGCTTCCACTTTTCATACTCGGTATTCTTCCTTTCTGAAAAGTTCTTAAGTTTGTTCTTCCAGAAACTGTCCATGAACGATATAACATGACATTATAAATTAATATTACGGTAT
>JAVRLS010000041.1:0-8891 GCA_031961205.1 Thermoplasmataceae archaeon
TTGCTTCCTTTATATTTATACTGGTAGAAGAGTCAAGGATACCGGGCGAATTACGGATACCGTCAGCAATTGCCCTTTCCGCAATTTTGCTGGCAGCATTTGTAACGCTGATCCATGAAAATGATAAATCGTATTATTCCGGAATAAAATTCAATATTGAAACAGCGGATTCCTTAAACTCTTCCAGATCCGATTAAATGATTAAAATATCCTTCAGGCATTATGAAAATGTTTTCTTTAACAAAAACATTGAAATGGGATTCAAAATTTGTAAATATCATGCCTCAATTAGCCATTCATGGACAGGGAAATCTTCATATCTTACTCTGTAAGCGCAAACAGCGTTGCAGGGCAGATAGCTTATGGTGGGTCCGATTCAAGGCATGATATTTCAATGGGAATGTGGGCAGCAAGAATCGGTATTCCTAGATTAGTCAGAATATTCAAAAAATATGGTATAACGACGACATGGTACATTCCTGGAATCGTCATGGAAACTTTTAGGGAGAATGTAGAAAGCATAGTTTCAAATGGGCATGAAATAGGTACCCACGGATATCTTCACGAATACGCGCCATCAATGACGAAGGACCAGGAAGAAAAGGTTATCAGGAAAAATGTGGGACTTGTAAAGGACCTGACCGGCCATGGGCCATCCGGGCACATACCATCACAATGGGAGCCCTCTGAAAATACTATTGATATCCTGATAAGGAATGGTTATTCCTATAGCAGGAGCCTTGCGGATTATGATATCCACCCATTTTACGCTTCAACCGGAAGGAAATGGCCTAAAATCGATTATTCAAAGGAACCAGAATCCTGGATGAAACCCCTTGATATGGGAAAAAAAGTAAACTTTGTCGAAATCCCGATTAACTGGTGGTTCAATGACGGCACGTACTTGAACTTCAACCGGCATGTTGCTGGCAAAAGGCCGGAATCCATCGCCGATATCTATGAGAACTGGAAGGCTGCATTCGACTACCTGTACCGGGAATATGAATATGCTGTATTGCCTCTCAATATACATCCTGATGTCAGTGGCCACCCGGAGGCAATAATGTTTCATGAAAGGTTTATAGAGTACCTGAAAAATCATTCTGGAGTCTCCTTCCTCAAGGATAGCGATATAGCCGTTGATTTCCGGAAAAGATATCCATTTCCTGATGAGTACACGGAAAAAATATGATCTTTCCAGAGAAATTCGTAAAATAATTAGTATCTATTCATTTTTTAAGCTGTTTATATTTTCCGGTAACCTTCTCCTTTCCGAAACGTGGCTCTTTGCCTGCTGAAGTCGAGAAATATGAATGCCTTTACCTGCATGAAAGAATAGATCATCTTTGACTTATCAGCTGCTTCTTTCCATTATACTGTACTGTGGTATCAACTGGGAGTTTATTTCTGTTATCATATTGATATCGTTGTAGGAGAGGCTCTGGTTAAGCGCCATATGAACTGATACATTCGCCGTAACGCTATCTATATAGGTCCAGTTAACTTCCACAATCATAGCCCAATCATTGGTCGAATAGGAATAATTGAAGTAAACCGGAACAAATGGATTCATAAAGAATTTAAGAAAACTGGAGTTAGTAAACTCTAAGGATGGAGAATCTGGATTTGTAACACCGCCGTATCCCCAGACGCCGTCTTTATACATATAATTATCAATCAGCACGTATCCTACCGGTGGAAGGGTCTTATTTTCATAGGCCCCCGTCAGCTGCGGTTCATATAAGGTGTAAGATGATTTATTCCAGAGATATGAGGAATATTCGAAAGTATCTGTAAAGTTGTATGCCTCAACGAGGAGGCCCAGACGATGGTCAGAGGCTACAGAAAAGCTTCTGTTTCCATGAACATCCAGCCACTGTATGGCCGCTTCATCCTGATAGGATATGCTCTGTGTTCCTGACGGAACAACAATTGAACCAATCGGATAAATGGAAAAAGCTGATCCAACAAGCACAATTAATAGAAGAATCGCAACCCCAGTCTGTGCTCTTGTATATTCTTTTCTTTCAAAATATTCGTTTCTGGAGATTCTTGATGATGCTACTCCCTGATCAATATGTACGCATGGTATTGATTGCGAAATATTCCCAACGGGAGGGGTGGGAGTTGTAAATGTCCGTGTATCGCTGGCCCTTCTTTTATATTCTATCCTGATGGTATGAGGGCGCTTTTCATTTATATATTCATAAACTCCTATTCCATCGAATATTGAAACTATTTCAAACAAATACTCAAAAAAGCGGCCCGGTAGAAGGACAGAATTCATCGTGGCAATTGAGAATATTGCCGCGGCCAGCAGAAGTGAAAGCATGCCCAGCACGATCCGGTACTTGTTCCATGCATATATGTAACCGATTGATGCTATGGAAGTTATTATAAAAGTTGGAATGAAGACCCCGATAGCATAAATAGACAGGTTATCTATATACTTCCGAAAAACAATTACACCGATTATTGGTACTACAAAGGATAATAACATGGTTGCTCTTATTATGTATTTTGAACTGATCGGCTTCAATTTTTCGGCAGCTTTCCTTAGTATAGCCGTCATTTTGGATGGCAAAAAGAACATTACTGTAATGAGAATATAGTATGATAGTATGATAACGTACCAGGGTACATTCATAATGCCTGACGTCATGAAAGACGTGGTTGCTTTTACATTGATTATCCAGTATGCAAACATGAAAGTTGAGAAACTCGCCAGATAAAAGTAATAACTTTTATCAAGACGTGATCGTGATATTTTTAGATAAAGCAGAATGCCGAGTATCTCAAAAAGATACATGAATGTTGAAAGTTGATGCGAAAGCACAAGGAGAACAGAAAACACAGCCAGTGGCACAAACGCCTTCTTATTTCTAAGAGTAATTATCAGCATGAGAACGGTGAGAAGACCAAAGAAGTGACCGAATACAAGTATGGACGGAATTGATGTCTGATACGCCTGTATAGGATTTACGGCAAGGAATAAAGCCGCAATAAGTGATATTTTTTCGTTTCTCGTTATTTCCTTTGTAATGAAAAATATACTTACAACCGTAAGGCCGCCAAATATTTCCGGAATTGTTGTCAGGAGTATTTTCCAGCTGATGCCGGTAATGTAGTACGCTGCAGATATTATCCAGTACATAACCGGAAATGAACCGTAACCGGCTGCGCCCCACTGTGACGGAACGTTGATAACCGTAAGATGTGCCTTTACATAGTCTTCTGTTATAGAATAGTATATACCGAAATCGTTTCCCCAGCCGTAATTTGTAAGCGTAGGAATAAGCCGAATGACTATGGCGCCCAGTGCAATAAGAAAGAGCCATAGCATCGTCCTCTTTTCCATTAACATGGATATGCATAACTATTTTAATTAATTTTTTGCGATCCGTTTATTTACGCTTCTTGCATAGCCAAAAATATGGGAAGTGAACACGAAAAGGAAATTGCTGGCAAATATGCAATGAATTTCATAAAAGATGGCATGTTTGTCGGTCTTGGAACCGGGTCTACAACAAAGTATTTCATTAAGGAGCTGGCCGTTGCAGTAAAATCGGGTCTTAAGATAGATGCCGTAGCCAGCTCTAAAGAGAGCATGGAATACGGCAGGAGCCTGGGCATTAACGTCATCAATGGAATCCCCAAAAAAATAGATCTCACAGTGGATGGCGCGGACGAAGTGGATCAATACGGAAATTTAATAAAAGGAGGGGGCGGAGCTCTTCTGAGGGAAAAAATCCTTGCTTACAACAGCAGGGAGATGTATGTCATCATCGATAGTTCAAAGAAGAAAGACATCCTTGGCAGTTTCCCTCTTCCCGTTGAAATAACGCCTTTCGCGTATGAGGCTACGATAAGGAATATAGAAGCGGCGGGAGGAAAATGCACGGTAAGAAAGAAGAATGATAAAATCTTTATAACCGATAATGGAAACTACATAACAGATTGCAATTTCGGATTAATTGAAGATCCTGACAAGCTTGAAAGAAGGCTGAAATCAATACCGGGAGTAATAGAAGTTGGTATTTTTCACGACCTGGCCAGAAAAATAATCATGGGAAGCGAGGAAAATTGTGTTGTTTATGGCCCGGATGAAAATGGAAAGCTGCATGAACTGGACTGAAATAAGGTTAGTAACTCATCTGTGTGCGGAATTAAATGATAACAGAAATTTTTCTGGTTACATAAAGGTGCAATAAAAATCCGTGATTTACCGGATTTTGAGCGGATGCATCAGTTCAAATTTTCACCCTTATATTTCAGTATTCTTTGAAAAAATCCTTTATTGACAATAAATTCTTCGTCCATAACGGTCCTTAAATAACAAATCCAAAATATTGGCATTAATCCCGATTAATAGTGCATATCTTATTAAAAAATATTTATATAAATTATTTTCTATAAGTTTTTAATTGATCTATGTTATAGTTTATATCATTTATCTTCTTTGTAAGATCCTGTATTATCTCATCAAGTATCTCATTGAAGGCTTTAGAAAGTCTGTATCCATGAATGGGTCTTCCCTTACCCTCCTTTTTCATATTCCTTTTTGTGATCCATCCTTTTCTTCTGAGCCACTGCATTGCTATGGAGACTTCCGGTTGTCGGAGGCTGGTTTCTCTTTCTATTTCAACACTCGTGACTTCATCTTTGTCCTTAATGTATACCAGAGTGTATGCAACGCTTCTTGGAATGTCGGAAATCATCAGGTATTTTGCTAACTTCTCGGAGTTTTCACTCAAAACCATATCTATCATGCCTAAATATTATATTTATATATATATTTAACCTTTTTAAATATTTCATTATATATACTTTACGGAAATTGCGCAAATTAAAAGCCCTAATGTAAGGCTCCATATAACTATAAAACAAATAATATATATAACATATCTAAAATATCTTGGATGTTAGATTTTTCAACTTTTTGACAGAGCTTCAAGTTTGCTTATAATCGTATACAGGTCCGTTCGCCCATGGGCAGGAACATTTGGATCATTTGCCATTTCATCAAGTGCAGACAGCACGGTAGCACATCTTAAGTCCAGGCTTTCGTTTTCATAGTTCAGTTTAGTTTTTGAATCCTGAGCCACCTTTCTAACATTCTTTGGAACCGATGTATCCTGCGATAATTCATCCAGAAGGTACATCACCTCATTGAAAAGATTCTGATCCATTTATATCACCACTTCTGCCCTGTAAGGCTAATCTTTGAGATTCAGGCTAAAGCCGTTAATATAGATCCGGTTCACATCATGCACAGGATTGTCGTATTAATTCCAAACAGCAATAAAGCGCTTTTTTATGCTCTATGGAATCTTACGGCCGTATCTCCGGCACCGGAACTAAACCATGACAACAAAGATTGCCTTAAAGTCTATCTTTCTCGATATAAGTATCGTGAATATACGTTTTTCCATACAATAATCTTATAGGAAATCACATGGAGAGCTATACATGGCCCTCTTGCGGTAATTATCATCGCAACGGCGACATTATTTATACCGGTGACGGAATCTACATGCCATGGACGATCAAACAGCCCCAGAAATCGAGGCTCTCCTGTATTCAGCAAAAAATCCGCTTTCCATAGAAAATATTTCAGACTATACTGGAAAAGACAAAAATGAAATAAAACGAACTTTAAAAAAGTTAATTACAGAATATTCGGCCAGAAACACGTCTTTGGAGATAGTGAGAGTCGGAAAAAGGTATATGATGCAGCTAAAACCTCAGTTTTACCAGCTGAGTACAAAGGTATCTGAACCGGAAATGACTAAATATGATCTTAAGGTACTTTCACTGGTTGCGGGAAATCCTGGAATAACAAAAGGGAGAATTAAGAAAGTTGTTGGAGAAAAAACAGATGTATGCTTAGAAAAACTGCTGAATAAGCGCCTTCTAAAAACGAAGAAAAAAGGTCGTTCTGAAGAATATTTCACAGGAAAGGAGTTTAGCAATTATTTCGGGATAGATGAAAGAAAGCTTGATGAATTAAGAAAAAGAAATAAACCTGGCGATAACAATGAAAATCCGGCTGAACAGGAAAAAAGCAATTAACATGAAACGCCTCAATACAAATATTTTATAATTACGTCCATTCCCATTTAGCAGGGCATTTCACGCTTTGCAATGTAATTCTGCTTACTTATTTACTGGCGAAATCCATTCAGAAGACATACTTTCTCCGAATGTTCAGAGCTTGTCATTAGTTCTACACAGGTTTCGCTCCTTTATGATCAACAACTGGATCTATTCTATATTCATTTTAATATATTTTATTATTGTTTCCATTACGCTATTCAGATCAACGCGCAATGATGTTCCGGCCTCATCATTTAAC
This sequence comes from Thermoplasmataceae archaeon, assembly GCA_031961205.1. Taxonomy (GTDB): domain Archaea; phylum Thermoplasmatota; class Thermoplasmata; order Thermoplasmatales; family Thermoplasmataceae; genus JAVRLS01. The sequence continues at coordinate 6,356 of JAVRLS010000041.1, forward strand.
TAATCTATGAAAATTAAAGGACATTTTTAATACATTTACCGGTTCCTAGCCATTAATTTGGCGGTATAACTTTCCATTATATTCAGCCGCCTCATATTTATAAATCTTCAGATAGAATTCTGTTTCAAATGAAAAGTTATTATTCTATTTTTAATATGTGTGTTGATCGTGATTATTAATGGATACCAGGGTACTTTTAATCGGGAGCGGCGGAAGGGAAGACGCAATAGCCAGATCGATTGTTGATTCTGACGGAATACTTTATTCTGTTATGGCACATAAGAATCCTTCTATAAGCAGGATAAGCAAAGAATTTATCATCAATGATGAAACAGACTATAGAAAGATACTTGATTATTCACTTTCAATTAAGGCCGATATAGTCTTTGTCGGACCTGATCCCGTTCTCGAAACGCCTCTTGTTGATGAACTCCTGAAAAAAGGTATTCCGGTAGCATCTCCGACGCATGAAGCTGCCAAGATTGAAACGTCAAAGACTTTTATGAGGGATCTTCTTTCAAGACATAATATTGGCGGTAATATAATGTACCGGAAATTTTATGAAAGAGATGGAGTCGAAAAATTCCTTAATTCTTTCGATAAGGATGTGGCTGTGAAACCTGTGGGTCTTACAGGTGGGAAAGGCGTAAAGGTGATCGGGGAGCAGCTCAGGGATAAAAGAGAGGCTATCGAATACGCGGATCAGATAATTAATCGTGACGGAATAGTTCTGATTGAGGAAAAAATAGAGGGCGAGGAATTCTCACTTCAGGCATTTACGGATGGAAAAGACCTTTCATTCATGCCTATAGTCCAGGATTATAAAAGAGCAAATGAGGGTGATACAGGACCGAATACCGGTGGAATGGGATCAATATCTGATAGAAATTTTTCACTGCCGTTCTTGAGCGCGAATGCAAGATCCCAGGCAGAAAATATCATGAAAGATGTTGTCAGGGCAATGAATTCAGAGGGGTTTCCATTCAAGGGAGTTCTTTACGGGCAGTTTATGGACACGGTGAATGGCGTGAAGATAGTGGAAATAAATGCCAGATTTGCCGATCCTGAAGGCATAAATGTGCTTACACTGCTTAAAGATAATTTTGTTGACGTACTTTACAGGATATATAATGGAAACATAAAGGAAAAATTAAACTTCGAGGAAAGGGCAACCGTTTTAAAATACATAGTTCCACCGGGATATGGATCAAATCCAGTAAAAACTCGCATTAAGATAAATGAAAAAATAAGAGAAAGCGAAGTTTCCATTTTCTATGCCTCGGTAAATGGAACGCTCTATGATGTGGAAACGACAAGCTCCAGATCCCTCGCTTTGCTGTCAAAAGCTGATGATATACCAACCGCTTCGAAAAATGTGGAAGATGCCACGAAATATATAAGTGGAAACTATTACATGAGGCATGACATAGGAACAGAGGATTTTATGGGGATAAAGATAGCCAGGTATAGAGAGCGATTCGGCATTAAATAACGTCCAAGATTCCCATTTTTGATTTCTCGCTGAGATCAGCTTTGATCCGTCATATCCGAAGGCTTTGTAGAATGCGGTTTCTAATTTTTTTAGATATTCTGTGTATAATATATAGTTCAAAATCATAGACTGTTAAATGGTTTAGATCATAATATTTTATGTCCCAATTTAAATAAAATACAGTTATGTGATACCACTCTTATGGCAAATTATTTAAGGAATGATGTATTGAAAAAAAATTATGGTTTCGGTTATCGGGATAATAGACAACGCATGGAAGGGGGAATTGAAAAAATCCATTTATGCTCTTGTTTTCACAAATGATTCAATGGTAGAATTAACTGTTATGGATGAGGAATCGGTTAAAAATGCCATAAAAGCGGATCCAAATAATCCAAGAAAGGATCCTTTTACCTACGTTCCAATAGCGGGAGTTGAAAGTACAGCACTTGCAAATGATACCAGGCGGCTTATGCAGGATCTTTCCAGTCAGGCCCTGGCCAAGACGCAAGAGATAGAAAGAAACCAGGAATCTGCACTGAATGGCGACTTATTTTCAAATACGGAAATCAAATACGATAACGTGAAAAATGTAGCGCTTGTTCAGGGTCATACAGGCAAGCACGCGCAACTTATTCTCGACACGGGCAATGGAAAAGTAAAGTACCACCTTATGCATGATGCTGGCCGTTCTGAAAAATTGAGTGCTGAAATCTTTTTGAAGTACAGGGATATTTTAATGTCTGCATTTGGTGATAAGTTGAGCACAAAGCATTTTAAATAAACAAATAACCGGGCGTAATGGCTGCAGATCGGTTGCCTTTCCATTAAATAATAATTTCATAGTTATGTTGGATAAATACCTGCAATGGCTGCTAATATAGAGAAATCATTTCCGCTCAATCCGGATTAAATCCCGTTTCTATACCACATATCTTTGCTTTTCAGTGATCAGGTACAGTTTTCTCGCCTTCCTTTATTATTATAGAAATATTCACGGATTGGCTGATGAATCCCACGATTACAATGAAACTTTTCTTCCTG
>JAVRLS010000042.1:0-7962 GCA_031961205.1 Thermoplasmataceae archaeon
AATTACGGGTTTTATAACACTGGCGGTGATTCAGGAAAATTCTTCTTCAAGTTCCATCATTACCTGGTTGAGGACATCTTCAAAGGTTCTACCGTTATATTCCCTGAGCCCTCCCATCTCAGTCCTGAGCTTTGCTGCGAATTCATCGTCAGATTCTTTAGAAAATTCAATATTGCATATGAGTTCTTCCATTGTTACCACCGTAACGACAATTGAATCTTTATTTAAATATTTCTAACGGGTTTTGCCGCATTTATTCAGGTCATGTGATCACATGTCCATCTTCTAAAATTTTAATACCGTAACTGGAAAATACACGCATGGCGTTGCATTTCAGCGATAAGCCATCCATGAGGAGAATGCACAAATTTCTATTCATACTGCCGGTGCGCCGTAATCGTATTTCCCTTCTCATATCCCCTTGAATTCGATCTGCAGGTTGATATATCATCCTGCAATATCTCAAACGTGCGTTTTAACATAAAAAACAGGGAAATTCTTGTTAAGAGGGGAAGCAGCGAAGATGCTCTGCCATATTACTCCTTGTTAAGAGATCTCAGGGAGGATCCAGACTCTTTCATACTCGTAAATTACAGCAGAGAAATGCCTTCTCTTGAAGATATAAAGAAAAGATCGGAGGGGTGGAATGTATTTCCCAGATACATGCACCTCGCCACAGCAGTGAACGGCGGTACCGAAGTTGCCGGATTTGTAGGATCAGTGATCGGTCCGGAATACGGCCCTGAAATACAGCCGCACATTGCCGAAATATTTTACGGTGTATCTGCAAAATACAGGCATACGGGAATGATTTACGCCATGATCTATGCATCAATGATCGATATAAATGTAAAATACTATACTGCAACAGCCTACGTCGAAAATACCGCATCGATTCACGTGCTCGAAAGCATAGGGATCAGGAGAATTGCGAGGCTGGCAGAGAATGATTTCTATTTCAGGAACAGCACGTATCATGATGATTACCTGTTCAGGGGATTGAAGGAAACGGCCCTTGAAAAATTACCGGGCAAACTTGCAGAACATCATATAACCATAATGGATTGAATTTCCAGATGAATGCGCATGGAATTATGCATATAAATAGTATCCGTACTTGATCGCACTTCCCGGCAGATATGTTTACAGGATGTTAACAGGTGCAGGAAAACGATGAAATAAGGTGAACGATCCTTTAAAGCGAACATGACGATCGCTATGCATTCGCTTAAAACACATAAAATCCGGAGATAGTGTAACGAAATAACTCATATTCATATGAAGAAGTCCAGGATCTTTCTGAAAGATGATAATTTCGTGAGGCATATACTGGCATGGCTAATGGAGGTCACAACCATGGAAAACAATGATACGTTGAAGAAATAAAAGAAACCAGATCAATAAATATTATCCAGATCAGTGCATATAACATCCCGCCTGGAAGAAAAAGATTCTTAATTCCGGTAGTGATCTATTCAGTGTTAATGGGTTTCCCGTGAGGGCATTTTTTTGGATTGCCAATAAGCATGGCTATTTTTTCAGCATCATCAGGCTTTATAAGATAATCAAACGAGCTAACCTTTCTGCACGCATCGTCAGCGTCCATGCCACATTTCGAATAAAGCGCCTCTATGGTTCTGTGGACTTTTATGAGTCTTCTGTACTCGTCTTTTCCACCGTCAGTCAGGACTATCATTCCCCTGCTTTTAGATATGAGCCCCTTATCTTCAAGTCTGGCAAGTATCTCCAGCACTGAAGGAGGTTTTATCTTCATTCTGGCGGCCAGGTCTTTAAGCCTGATTGGAAAATCCCCGTTCTTATATTCCTCTATAAATATCAGGCAGTCCCTTTCTTTTTTGGTAACTTCGAGTTCCATTGTAATTAGTATATAACTATTTTACTTAAATGTTTCTAAAATTGTTTGTATTTTTTTTAGTAAATATGAAAATTTTCGCGTTCATCAGAATTTTATCATTGTCCTTCCCAGTGCCTGGCCATTTTTCAGATACTCAAGCGCATCGTTTGCATCGTCTATCGAAACTTTTTTGAATATAATAGGCTTAATCTTTCCCTTCGAAACCATATCAAGGGCGGATTTTACGTCTTCCTTCGTGGAACTTATACTTCCCCTGATGGTGTTTCCCTTAAGTATTATAAGCCCGAGAGGCAGGTTTACAGGTTCCGGTGTAACATTTCCGATAACAATCATCTTTCCGCCGATTTTAAGGCTTCTCAACGATCTCTCGAATGTATGTATTCCAACGGCCTCCAGAACAATATCCGATCCCCCTTCTGATTTTACCTTTTCATTGAAGTTTGTGTTTCCGTCTACCACAACATCAGCACCTATCCTGTAAAGCATTTCCTTCTTTGATTCGCTTGTCGTTTCTGCTATTACCTTTGATCCAAATGCCTTCGCCATCTGGACTGCATGGGATCCTACACCTCCGCCGGCACCGGTCACGAGGACGGTTGATTTTTCATTTATTTTTCCGAGTTTAACCATGGCGTGGTAAAGCATTCCGGTTACGCATGCGGCCAGTGCAAGTGAAGAATCATCAACATTCCCGGGTGCCTTCACGAGACTTATTTCAGGTACTGTTACATATTCCCTGTAAGCTCCCATCCTCGTTTCTCCAAAGGATTCCTTGTATGGGCAGAGATTTTCGTTTCCAGACAGGCAGTATTCGCATTTCCCGCATGGAACGTAAATCAGGCTTGACACCCTATCTCCAACCTTGAAATTTTTCACATCCTTTCCAGCCTTGGCCACAGTACCGCCAATCTCATGGCCGGGTATGATCGGAAGTTTCACCCGGGGGAAAAAACCGGTTGCTGTCAGAAGATCGCGATAACAGACTCCTGTCTCCCCCTGTTTCACAAGAACTTCATTGTTTCCGGGATCGGGCATATCAACATCCATCACCTCAAGCGGTTCATTTATTCTCTCCAAGAATGCAGCTTTCATACTTCAGTATGATCTTTATTCAATATATAACCTTGGTAACGTGCTAATTATCATTTTCAGTCAAATGCATGCTGGAAATGTCATAACTGAGTTTGCGCAGGTAATATTCAACATTAATTTTTTGATCTCAGCAGATATCTCTCCAGCGATAAACGGAGGGAATGGAACTATTAATAATTTATACGATGTTAATATACGTAGAACATGGATGACGACTATAAGTATGCGCGACAGATGACGTTGCGTGTTTTCAGCCAGGATGATATCGGCAGGATCCGGAGTTCCAGTGTCCTTATAGTTGGAGTCGGTGGTGTTGGTTCCCTCATTGCCGATCTGTTTGTCAGGTCCGGAATTAAGAAGATCACAATAATTGACAGGGATTACGTAACTTCATCAAATCTTTACAGGCAGACACTGTACGGAGAGGATGATATCGGTGATTCAAAGGTTAACGCAGCAAAAAGGAGGCTCTCAAAGGTTAATAGCGATGTTGAAATAGAAGCAATAAACGGATCATTTGATGCATCAAACGCCTATGAACTGGTCTCCTCAGTTGATCTGGTAATGGATGGTACGGATAACCTCACCAGCAGGCTCATAATTAATGACGCATGCGTTAAAGCATCAAAGCCATGGGTTATGGCATCTGCCATAGAGACTTACGGTCAGGTTAAGGCTATAATACCCGAAAAAACATCGTGCTTCAGGTGTTATTTCAGCGGTGAACCATTTACACAGCCCACATGTGCAGAAGTCGGCGTACTCAGCTCTGAAGTAACATTTATTTCGTCCGAGGCATGGACTATTGGCATGAAGATACTGACCGGAAAGGATGTTAATGGCAATCTTTACAATATAGATGTGTGGGGGCCTGAAATTGATGAAATTAAGATAGACAGGAGATCTGACTGTGAAAGCTGCGTTAAGCACAACTACGAATATCTGGGTGATAAGTACAGGAATATTGATCTGGAGTTTTTGCCATGATTAAAGGGATAATATTTGATTTTGACGGAACGATCTTTGATTCCGTTAATGCAAGGGTAAGGGCATGGAAATTGGCTTTAAAGGATTACGGGGCAAATGCTGATGAAGAAGCCATAAGGAGAGATATAGGAATTCCAGGAGTAGCGCTTGCAAGCAAATATGTTAGCGATCCTTACGGCGCTGAAATGGTCCAGGAACAGTATTTCATAAAGGAAATTGACAGTGTGAAGCTGTTTCCAGACGTTTCTTCAACTTTTGATATTTTGAGGAGGAACGGTATTAAAATAGCGATAGTTACGTCTACAAGGAGAATTGTTATGAACAGGTTCAGTCTCAATGTCGACACTGTAATAACAATAGATGATGTTACATCTGGAAAACCCTCCACGGAACCATACGAAAAAGCCGTTATGAATATTGGAACCGTTAACGGAACCACAATGGTAGTTGGAGATATAGAAAATGATCTCGTTCCGGCAAGAAAAATGGGATGCACATCCGTGCTTGTCAAGCATGGAAGAAAAACTTCAACAACGTACGCAGATTACGAGGTTCAAGAGATAGGCGATATTCTCACTTTACCCGTTATATCATTAAAAGTTTGATATACCAGTACTGAAACGTAGAATTTCAGGCATCCTGTACATAGAAAATCAAAGCGAGACTCTTTAAAATGTTTGTATCATAGGGCTATCATGCGGTTAAAGGCATGTATAGCTGTTGACAGTTAGTTTATTAGTACCATCGTCCATTGAGATTCACGTCCGGAATAATACCACAAAATCGTAATTCCATATTTCTAGACCATTTCCCTAGTTTTTCAAGTGATCCTAAATAATAATATTCACACAAAATTATGAAGAATTAAATATTTAAAGAATTTTTTCATGATGGAACAAGGTTCAGCGACACTCCATAAACGTTCATTACTACGGGCTCGTCAGATGATGGATCCTGAAAGCTGAGGGTATAGGTGTTATTTCCTCCTATGCTTTCATCTTTTGTTATTCCATTGTAATGGAAGCTTACAACGCTGCCTATCAGGGATTCTGAGGGGATAAACGTTATAATCAGGTTTGAATTTTCCCTGGATACATTATATGAATCAAATACCCTTCCGACATTTACCTCATAATTCTTCACGAAATTATAATAAAAAGTCCTTTCCAGGGCTGATACATTCAGTGATACATTATCTGTCAGCCATCCATGATCTACAAGTTCAGTGACGTTCACCTTCACATATACATCAGTGCTTGCGGACGAGAGCCCTGAGAGATATTCTGTTTTATTTCCCATTTTTAAGGAAACAGGTATATATCCGCTGTTTATGAAATCAACAGGAAAGATCAAATATTGCTGATTCCCTGATACAGTAAGATTTTTGATGCTTAAATCTGACTGGTATGATGCCGTCGTAAGACCCTGCTCCTGAAGTGATATTCCCGTTGACACTATGATTATTGAGACAGCAACGGAAAAAATCATCAGAATGAGAGAAGTTGTCTGACGCATCATGAACTTACCACTTTTAACTATATAAATATTATCAGGATCAATACAATCAAATGAAATGATCTAGAATTTTCCGGCCGGGATGTCAGACATTCTACGAACTCAAGGTTATACCTTATAAAAATATCCGGAGAATGCTGGCTATATACACATAATCACGATTTTCGATCCAGCATGTGAAGTTCACTGGTATCCGGAATGCCAGTTTCATAGATCCCGGTATTACGAATAGATGATCGGCGATAGGATTCATGCTGCATAACAGGAAGTTCCGTTAATGATTCCGGTATTCCCGGGTTTTACCGATCTATACGTTTTCTGAAACACTCTCCTTGCGCATCTGCACTATTTCTTCAATTACAGCGCGCCCAAGCTGGATTATACCCCTAGAAGATATTGACTTTTTCAGTTCTGAGCAGGTTCATCAGTAACTGCCCAGATAATCGTTTCAAGTATTGCAAAAGCAATCTGTCTCTTCATCTTTCTCTTTTTGTAAGCGCCGGAATATCTGTTAAGGGACTCAATGCCAGGAATATCGTGGATTTAAACGCCATTTGCGGAAGCAAGGGCACGGAATGAAATTTCTGTCCGATCCACTGGTTGTTTCTGGAAAAGAATGTACAGAAACGGCCATACAGAAGATATATCATCTACAAACACGTAAATCTTATGAATAGGGAAATTATTTATAAGAAATTGAATAAAATTATTGCAAAATTCGCGTAAGGAAAATTCTTATACTAATTAGATATGTCTAACAAGACACATATGGAAAATCTCGAAAAAGGTGATATTTACCGGATAGTTGTGCTGATGGCATTTGCGGGAACGCTGATAGTTTATGTAGAAACAATGATAGTTCCGGCGATACCTGTGTTTATTACCTTTTTCGATACAACTTATAACAACATATCCTGGATCCTAACTGCATACCTTGTAACCGGAACCGTTGCAGCCGGGATCTTCGGAAAGCTTGGCGATGTGTTCGGAAAGAGGCGTGTATTCCTCATCCTTTCTTTAGTATACGCGGTTGCCGTATCGCTCGGGGGTTTTGCGACAACACTTGATGAACTCGTGGCAATTCGTGTTGTCCAGGGCATAGGCTTCGGCATGTTTCCGCTCGCATTTGCAATAATCAATGATGTTGTGCCGAAGTCAAAACTGGCACTGGCCCAGGGGTTAATGAGTGCAACCTTTGCGGTGGGTGCAGGTATATCTCTTGTAATGGGTGCATATATAACGGAAACATTCGGCTGGCAATGGTCCTTCCATACAATTGCTCCTGTGGCTTTTGCCCTGTTTATCCTCTCATTTTTTTATCTGAAGGATGCCACACCTCCGGTGAAAGAAAAAATAGATGTTTCAGGAGCCGGAATCATGGCGGTTGCCCTCGTGCCCTTAATATTCGCGCTTTCCGAAGGAAATCAGTACGGATGGGCATCTCCGTTGATCATATCCCTCTTCATTTTTTCCGCCATAGCTTTTTATCTGTTTGTTATTTACGAGGTGCGCAACAGTGATGCATTCATCGATATGCATCTTTTAAAAACAAGGAACATACTCATAGCAAATTTTGTAGGCCTGTTTACCATGGCCGGAATGTATTTCCTTCTCTTTACCGTGCCAACGCTTCTCCAGGACCCTGCTCCCAGCGGTTTTGGCAGATCCATACTGGAATCGGGTTTGATAATGCTGCCCGCATCAATTCTGGCAATGGTTATTGCGCCTGTAGCAGCCAGGGTTACGGACGCAAAGGGGCCAAGAACATCAATACTGACAGGGCTTTCAATAAGCTTTATGGCATTTTTGCTGCTTCTTGTGGACAGATCTTCAGTAACGGATGTAATAATCGCAGCAACCATACTTGGTACCGGCTTTTCCTTTGTTCTGGTCGGCATCATCAATTTACTCCTGGTTTCGACGCCAAAATCCAAGGCTGGCGAGGCAACAGGCCTTAATACGGTCTTCAGAGAACTCGGCATGACTGTAGCACCTGCTATTGGTGGGACATTTGAAACAATGTTCTCGGTTCGAATTATCATAGGATTGATTCCTTACCGGTTTGGTGCGCTTACCTTCATTCCTGTTACATACGGGTTTCCGTCGCAGACAGCCTACAATTTCACTTACATTACAGGGATCATATTCCTGCTTACTGCTATGCTGATTACGCTCCTTGTGAAGAAAGAAGGTGAAACGAATGAAAGTTTATAATAAGATGATAAGCGGAATGATAATATTTTCGATAGTAATGCTTGCTATAGCGTCATCTGGAATGGTATCCCACGTTCAGATCGCCAGTACGGCTGCACAGAATGCAGCTGCAGATCCAGATGCCGGGAACAGTGAAATGGTGGTTACCTCGGTTTCATGGTATTCGCATAATTCCACGGAACTTCCGGCCCCGGGAAGTAATGGTATCCCGCTGTACGTTACCTTTGTTTCATATGAAACAATTTACGATGCGAACGTCTCATTGAATCTATCCGCCT
>JAVRLS010000043.1:0-7940 GCA_031961205.1 Thermoplasmataceae archaeon
TATTTAAAAATATATTATTTATATTTATTAATGTATTTTTATGTTAAACCTAATTTTTCAATGTTATTTCGCATTACAAAATGATTAATATTATATGTCCATTAAGCATGATGTTCAGAATGACAGAAGATAATTATGATTCATCACAGATTCAGATTCTTGAGGGTCTGAAAGCCGTAAGAAAAGTTCCGGGAATGTATATTGGATCAACTGATGAGCGTGGACTTCACCATCTGGCCTATGAAGTTATTGACAACAGTGTCGATGAAGCTGCAGCTGGATATTGCTCAAACATATATATCGAAATATCCAGGGACGGTTCGATACAGGTAGAGGACGACGGAAGGGGGATACCTGTCGATATTCATCCAAAATACAAGAGGCCTGGCCTGGAGATAGTGCTTACAGAACTGCACAGTGGAGCAAAATTTGACAAGAAAGTTTACAAAATAACCGGTGGTCTCCACGGCGTGGGCGTCCATGTTGTAAACGCACTGTCAAGCAAACTAATTGCACTTGTGAAGAAGGATGAAGATACCTATTATGAAATATTTGAGAAGGGCATTCCACTCAACGGCCTCAAAAAAATAAAGACATCAGACACCCAGGCAATCAAGGATCTCGGGATAGATATACATTTTCCAGGCCATGGCACAGTTATAAAGTTTTATCCTGATCCTGAAATTTTTGAAACAACTGATTTCTCCTACGACACACTTATGTCAAGGATACGTGACCTTGCCTTTCTGAATCCCCAGCTTACAATAGCGATTGAGGATCAGCGCACGGGAAAGATCGAGAAGCTGCACTACGAAGGGGGCCTGATCGAACTCGTAAAGTATATGGCAGAAGGAAAAACAATGGTGCACGAACCTTTATTTGAAAGGCATACTGAGGATCATTTCATAGTGGAATTCTCTCTTGTATACACAATGGACATTTCAGAAAATATCCAGTCTTATGTTAATAATATAAATACTCCGGAGGGCGGCACACACGTAGCTGGCTTCCATTCAGGACTCTCAAGGGCTGTTCAGGACTACGCAAGGTCCAACAACCTGATAAAAGGAGTTTCCGATATAACAGGTGACGATGTAAGGGAGGGGCTTGTTGCTGCGATACACGTAAAACTGCCTGAGCCGCAGTTTGAGGGGCAGACAAAGTCAAAGCTCGGAAACAGCAGTGTTCGCGGTTTTGTCCAGTCTGCTGTGGAACAGTTCATGAAAACTTACATGGAGACAAATCCGCACATAGCGAATGATATTGTTTCCAGGGTGCTTTCGGCCGCTGCTGCACGTGAAGCTTCGAGGAAGGCAAAGGAGCTTGTAAGGCGCAAATCTGCACTTGAGAATGGTGGTCTCCCGGGGAAGCTTGCAGACTGTTCTTCGAATGATCCGGCCAACAGCGAACTCTATCTTGTGGAAGGTGATTCTGCCGGTGGATCCGCAAAACAGGCCAGAAACAGGCAGTTCCAGGCCGTTCTGCCCCTGCGTGGAAAGATACTCAACGTTGAAAAGGCCTCTGACATGAAGGTTGTTGACAATGAAATAATCCGTGATCTTGTAACTGCCCTTGGCACGGGAGTCAAGGAAGGGATAAACCTGAAGAAGCTCAGGTATGGAAAGACCATAATCATGACCGATGCAGATGTGGACGGCGCGCATATACGCACGCTGCTTCTGACCTTTTTCTTCAGGTACGCAAGGATTCTGATTGAGAATGGGAATGTGTTCTTTGCCGAGCCTCCGCTGTACCGTATACAGAAGGGGCAGGAGATACGGTACGTCTATTCAGACGAGGAAAAGGACGCCGTTTCCGCCAGCCTTGGAAAGAATGCAATAATACAGCGTTTCAAGGGCCTGGGTGAAATGAACCCTGAACAGCTGTGGGATACGACCATGAACCCGAAGACCAGGAAACTCGTTGAGGTTACGATTGAAGATGCTGCAGCGGCTGAAGAGATATTCACAATACTCATGGGAGAGAAGGTTGAGCCAAGAAGGAAATTTATTGAAGAAAATGCTGTATATGCCGAAAATATAGATCTGTAGTGATTTTTATGGAAAAAAGACCGGTTGAAATTGAAATCAGGAAATCATATCTTGAATATGCGATGAGCGTCATAGTCAGCAGGGCCATACCTGACGTAAAAGATGGCCTGAAACCCGTACAGAGAAGGATACTTTACGCAATGCGTGAGCTCGGTGTTACGCACGATAAACCTTACAAGAAATGTGCACGTATAGTTGGAGAAACGATGGGTAAATACCACCCGCATGGCGATATGGCGATATACGACGCACTGGCAAGGATGGCACAGGATTTTTCCCTCAGGTATCCGCTGATCGACGGCCAGGGGAACTTTGGATCAATAGACGGCGATTCTCCGGCAGCAATGAGGTATACTGAAGCCCGCCTGACGCCTGTCGCGGAAGACATGATGGATGATATAGACGAGAATACGGTATCCTTCAGGCTGAATTTTGATGGGACGCTTTCCGAGCCGGAGTATCTGCCATCAAAGGTGCCGAACCTGCTGGTTAACGGGACGTCCGGTATAGCCGTGGGAATGGCTACAAATATGGTTCCGCATAACATGACTGAAATATGCGACGCAATCGAATATGAGATATACAACAGGAATTCCACAGTTGATGATCTCCTCAAATTCATAAAGGGCCCGGATTTTCCGGGCGGTGGCATACTGTTCTATGGAAAGGACCTGATAGACGCATACAGGACCGGAAAGGGGAAGGTCATAGCCCAGGGAGAGGTTGATTTAAGCGAAGAAAAGAAGATCATAGTGAAAAGCGTACCATACGGTATCAATAAGGCAACGCTTGTGGAAGCGATAGCAAACCTTGCCAAGAATGAAATCATAAAGGATATAACTGATATAAAGGACGAGAGCGACAGGCATGGAACAAGGATTTCCATACGTGTCAGGGATGAGGAGACAAAGCCTCTCGTACTGAACCAGCTTTATGAGCATTCTGACCTTGAGACAAGCATAAGCATAATAAACCTTGTTCTTGTGAACAATGAGCCGAAGGTGCTGAACCTCAAGCAGCTTATAGATTATTTCATCGACCACCGTCTTTCGATCATCCTGAAGAGATCGGAATTCGAATTCAGCAAGAAAGCCGAAAGAAGGGAGATAATAAGGGGGCTCTTAACGGCCATAGACCATATTGACGATGTCATATCCATACTGAGGAAATCCAGGGACAGCGATGAGGCTGCGTCCATGCTGAAGATCAATTATGATCTGAGCGATCAGCAGGTCAAGGCAATACTGGATATGAGGCTGCAGCGCCTGATAGGGATTGAGAGGGAAAGCCTGACAAAAGAGCTGGATGAAGTCCAGAAAGAGATCGAAAGGCTTGATGACATCATAAACAATGAGGAAACCAGGTTCAGGATTCTCAAGGAGGAGAATGAAGATATAAAGAAAAAATACGGGGACAAGCGCAGGACCAGGGTCAAATTCAGGGAAGTCAAGGAGAGAAATATTGAGGATTTAATCCCGAATGAAGAATCAATGATACTTCTCAGCTATGGCGGCCTTATAAAGAGGGTATCCGTTGATGAATATAAAACCCAGAAACGCGGCGGCAAAGGTGTTAATACTTTGATGAAAACTGAAGATTCCGTAAAAAGTGTCGTTCACTGCTTTTCACACGATACAATCTATCTTTTCACAAACACGGGCCGCGTGATGAAGGAGAAAGCCTATGAGATAACGAGAAAATCCAGGACAGGATTGGGGGTTTCCGCCGCGGCATTCCTGAAACTCGAACAGAACGAAAGGATAACCGAGATCATGAAAGCGCCAGAAGGAAAAGGCGAGATGCTCATAATGGTTACGAAAGACGGATCCGTTAAGAAAACTGCAGCTGATCCGGTATTCAATTCCAAATCGTCAGGATTGAGGATAATAAGTCTCGAGGAGGGTGATGAACTCGTTTCTGTATCGCATACAGCCATAGACATGAACATATTCGTCCTGTCCTCCCGCGGGAAGGGAGCCGTATTCAAGACGCATGAAATAAGGGAAACGGGAAGATCCTCAATAGGCGTCAGGTCAATGCGCCTCGGGAAAGATGACTATGTGATTTCGGCCTTTGTGGTACAGGATGACCAGGATATTCTCTGCATATCAAACAGGGGATATGGAAAACGCACGAGCATATTTGATTTCCCTGTTCATCACAGGGGATCAGGGGGTGTGATCGTTTATAAGGAAAGCGAGAGGACGGGAAATATAAGCAAAGCCATACCGGTCCGCGAGGACGACGAGGTACTGCTCGTTTCGAGGAAGGAGCAGACCATCCGCACACCTGCATCAAAGATTGCAAAGCTTTCAAGAAACACCTCCGGTGTGAAGATAATAAACCTGGACAGTGACGATGAAATAATAGCAGTCACCGTTTTCTGATCCATACCTATTTTTATATTTCCCTGCCGGCCTTTCGATCGGATATCCAGTTGTTCAAAGATCACATTCCTCTCCAGGTTTAGAAAAGCTAATATGTGATCCTGAATTCTGCATTTATGACCGCTCTGTATAAGGAACTGAAGGAAATAATCGATCCGGAGCATACTGTCCTGGTCGTATGGGATGTGCAGAATGCGCTTGTTGACAATATATTCAACAGGAACGAGTTCATTGGAAACCTGAAATCGCTGATATACGAAGCTAAGAAGAAAGGTATAAGGGTATTTTACACGAAGATAACGCCAATGCCGGCAGGATATGAATCCGGTTTCAGAACTTACACGATGATGAAGCGCTACGGTGTGAACGACCCGAAGAAGATCAGATTCATGGAACCGGGTTCAAGGGAAGCGGAGATATGCAGTGATGTCAAACCCGAATCAGATGACATCATTATAAACAAGAATACGGCCGATATTTTCGTTGGAACAAATTTTGATCTCATGATGAGGAACGCCGGCATTGACACGGTAATCTTCACGGGAATTGCAACTGAAATCGGTGTAGAATCAAGCGCCAGAAGCGCATCAAACCGTGGTTTTTATCCGGTTGTGGCAGAGGATTGCGTTTCCTCCTCAAACAGGGAGATGCATGAATCATCACTGAAGATAATGAGATCGCAGCTTATTGTAGCAAAATCGGATGAGATAATTTCCTGCTGGAAATAGAAGGAAATCCTATAATTTATATTTTTGATTTAAATTATTGCCGATGCATCCGTACTTCCGGATCTTATGTTTTTTTTTCGCATATTCGGTAACGATATTTCCGGATACGGTATGCCCATTTTATTGAGAACTGCCTCCCCGCTTCCAGATCTGTTGACCATCACGATTTCTCCGGAAGAGAGTGCAACAGGAAAAACCTTAATGGATGAAAGAGACATCATGGCATCCCTTAATGGCATTCCACTTCCAGATTCGATGATCTTCGACAGGATGAGGGAGATCATCTGCATGAACACATGGGCTCCGATCAGATCGTAATCCCGCCTGTAAGACGGCCTTGTTTTGAGTATTGATCTTATGATCCTGAATGATCTTTCCGTACTCCACTGGTTCCTGTAAGTTTCAATCACATCGCCAACCGGGATATTTGTATTCGTTACGATCATGAACCTGCCGGCAAGCTTCCTGACAATGTTTATCCATTTACCGTTCAGTACCGGCCCCCTGTCTGTGAATTTTACAAAAGGCCTCAGTTCTCCAAGAGACCTTTTCAGATCCCTCTGATCCTTGAATTGAGCCATTTTTTTTCTAACTAAATCGATCTTATCCTCGAGATCGTTAAGATCGATTATTTCCCGATCCTTATCGTATACAACTATGAAGCGCATTCCGGACGCATCGCCTTGCCCTTTCCATCCTTGTCGAATAGCGGTACGATCGAGCCCGACTTCCTTCGCGTAAATACTTTTATAGATATCATTTTCCGTGAATTCTGCGTCAATTATCATCTTCCTGAAGGGGCAATCATAACGGTATGCGGTAGTAATATACCTGTTCCTTTTGAATATGCCGGGCGAAACCGATCTCGCAAACTTACGGTCCGATACCAGTATTATATTCCTGACCCTGAAACGATTTCTCACCGTGGATATGGAAGTTTCAAGATCATTCTCGCTGACGCTGTTGCCAGTCCATGACTCGCAGTGGACAGGAATGCCCCCGGCAACAACCATGCCCACAACCACCTGCTCTGTTCCGCGCTTTTTATCGTTTGAATAGCCGAAAAGCATGAAATCGTCAGATAAATTTCCTTCAAAATTCACGGTGGCCAGATCAAAATGTACTATGGATGTGTCCGGCCTCAACATCCTGAACATGGCCGGCTCCATTTCATTCCTTACGCTTTCTAACTTCTCGAGAGCGTGGTACAGATTGTTTTCGTTTATTTCGATCCGGCTCCATGGATAATAAATACGGCTGTACAGATCGCCCGCGCTGCCGGCATACGGGCGCATTATCTCTCCAATGGCCATCATGGTTATCAGGTGCGTATACGGACTCGTATATTTTCTTATAACCTTCAGCAATCCGGTTTTCTTCATTATCTCCATGACAGCATAAGGAATACCGTATTCCAGCGGTGAAAGAATTGTGAATCCGTTGCCGGCGTCTCTGCCCATTTCCCTTTCTTCCCTGGCCAGATCCAGTTCATGCCTGTACCTGGCCATGTCATCTTCATTCTTCACGGGCCCGAGGTATTTCAGTATCCTGGTTTTCTGCTTTCCCGATTCTCTATATCTTTCTGCTATCTCGGCATACTCATATTTCTTTTCGCCCCTTATATTCCTGGAAATTCTGAGAAACATTGAAATTGTATGGTTTATAGATATAAATATATGTGCATACTATATGCACAACATCTACATGAATTAAATCTGCCGGAGAACCTTTATTAAATGGGATAAAATATTTATCTGTTTGAGGATATAATGATAATTGATTAATTAAAAGAAATCTTTTATCACTTGAATCGATCACTTTACCATGTATAATGGAGATATGCCAAAGAAAAGGACAGGACTCAACATAGCGATAATACTTATGGTTGTTGGGCTTGTTATCGGTTTCTCGGTAGGGCATTTTACAGCGCAGCCTGCTACAGATCAGAAATCTATCAACACATTTGCTGCAGGATCGCTCACATATGTCCTTGGAAGCCAGTTTAACACGCAATTCCAGAATCAGACGAATATCAAGGTTGGAATGACGTTTTCAGGTTCAATTTCAGGAGCAAGGGAAGTGCAGAGCGGAAAACCATTCAGCGTTTTCATATCTGCTTCCGCCCCGGTGCTTTACCAGGACCTGATGAACCAGACGCATTATGCCAACTGGCAGATCATCTTCTCTGCAAACGAGATGGCGATTACCTGGCTGAACAGTAAATACGATATTAGTTCGTCGAACCCGTACTGGTTTGAAAATATAACGCAGAACAAAACGATAGTAAGTGCATCAAATTCATCTCTTGATCCAAGCGGCTTCCAGGCAATTGAAACCATGAAACTGGCGGGAATACTTTACACTGATTGGAATAACTCTGATGTGCAGAAGGCCTTCAACGGAAACTATAACTTATTCGAAAAGTATAATGATGCATGGAACAGCTGGTTCGAAAAAAACTGGGGATATCCAGTTAATGATTCCCTTGCGCTGTACCACCAGCTTTTCATATCAAAATACCATAACGGCACGTTCCTGCTTACAACTGAGGAATACGGCATGGATGCGTACCTTGAAGCAGGATCGTCGGATTACGCTATAACGTATGTTTCCCAGGCGATAAACCAGCATCTGTATTATTACGAGAACGCAACCGGCGGCAACGGCCTCCCGGTATGGATAAACCTTGGCAGCGTAAATAGCACTGTGGATCATTTCTATGAAGAGATAAGCGAGGCAGGACCATCCTATGATACCGTTGGAAACCTGCCGGG
>JAVRLS010000044.1:0-7900 GCA_031961205.1 Thermoplasmataceae archaeon
AGACTTTACAGAGATAGGAGAAGTAGTGATAGAGAAGATAAGGACCATAGACGGGGTTATTGATACAAAGACGCTTACTGGAATAAAACTTTGAGGTGCTTCGATGATACCTTGGAATCCATGGAATTGGGACATTTTTTTGCTTGTGATCGTGGCTCTTCTGGCCCTTTCGCTTCTTCTGCTGGGCATTCTTACAGCCTACTTTGGAAGTGGAAAGAGCAGAATGATTGGTGCTGTTCTCCTGGTTATCGGAATTGTACTGGCAGTAATTGATATTGCAAGCCCCACATATCTATTTCATCTGGGCTATGGGTGGGTTCCATACATAGCGATCGGAACAATATTCTATGTGGTGGCTGCAATAATAGGTGTTGTAATAGGACTTCTGGTATTCCTCGGGTTCATAATGAAAAGTTAAGTATATAATTAAAAACTTTTTTATTTTTATTTTAGATTGCCCTGAATGGAAGCAAATTTTTACATTGACAAGATCAAGCAGGAATTGAAGGATAAGGTCAGGGGAAAGGCCATTATGGCAGTTTCCGGTGGACAGGATAGCTCTCTGCTTTCTGTGCTGGCTTCAGATGTTCTTGGCAATAATCTTCTTTGCGTCTTCATAGATACAGGACTCATAAGGAAAAATGAAAGGGAAAGAGTAAAGAATTTTTTTACACTTCACGGAATGAACAATAAAATCGTTGATGCATCAGGCATCTTTATGGATAGATTGAAGGGTGTAACGGACCCTGAAGAGAAAAGAAAGATCATAGGGGGGGTTTTCATTGAACTTTTCCAGAAAGAAGCCGATCTATTCGGTGCAGAATACCTGATACAGGGCACAATAGCTCCTGACTGGATAGAAAGTGGTGGACAGAAGAGGGATACGATAAAGAGCCATCACAACGTTGGCGGCTTACCGGCTGATATGAAGCTAAAGCTTGTTGAACCGCTTAGAGATTTTTATAAGGATGAAATAAGGGAGATGTCGTCTGCTCTCGGACTCCCTGCAGATATACAGCCATTTCCAGGGCCAGGCCTTGCCGTCAGGATAATCGGGGAAATAACAAAGGAAAAAGCCGACCTACTGAGAGAAGTAACCGAAATAGTTGAAGATAAGGTCTCAAATGGAATAGAAATCTCAAAAAGGCCCTGGCAGTATTTTGCCGTTTTGCTTCCTATCAGGACAACAGGTGTTCACGGTGACAGAAGGGCATACGGATATACTGTGGCTATTCGCATGATAGACACGACTGATGCAATGTCAGGAACATTTTCAAAGGTCCCGTGGGATCTGCTTGAGGATATATCAACGTCGATAACGGATCATGTACCGGAAATAAACAGGGTTGTATATGATATAACTGACAAACCTCCCGCAACTATAGAATGGGAATGACAAACCATCTGTCCGGCAGAACTGGGAATTAAAAGCCATCAATAATTCTTTAAATATTAAAGATAAATATATATTAAAATGATCAATGCATTATTTCAATGTTTTTAACATTTTCTTCTGTTTGCTTCGCCTTGCATGAAGGGCAAAGACCTCTTATGAATATCGTTATGTTCTCTATATCAGCATTCGTATTTTCTGAAAGAAGATCGATAAGCTTTGATTTGTCCACCTTTATATCCATTATGGACCCGCATTCTTTGCAGAGGAGATTTGCGTGCAGTTCAACCTCGCTTTCAAACCAGGTTGTGCCGTCTATATCAAACGAATTTATGCATTTTACATCAGTAAAAGCCTTGAGTATGTTATAGACTGTTGCAAGCGTGATGGTAGGTATGCTCCTTCTGATCTCTTTGTAGACATCATTTGCGGTGAAATGGCCAGGACTCCTGTTAAGATACTCAATCACGGCTAATCTCTGTGGCGTTATCTTATAACCAGCATTTTTTAACATCGCTATATAATCTTTTGGCATTGTAACCTCTATACTATTACTATGCACTATATAAATTATACTAATTAGTAATAATACATAAAAAAGATTATATAAAATTGATTATGATTCTTCAGTAATATAATTAAAAAATAACACATATATCTATGCAATAATATGATATATATTTATCAATTAAAATTAGCTATAATTTGCCGCAACCTGAGAAATGTTTAAATAGTTTAATATATAGATGTAATCGTGGAAGATAAAAGGATACAGTTGTTAGGCCAAACGGAATCTGTTCTGGCAAGAAACGGGTTTTCGGTAATAAGGACAACTGGAAACGAGTGGATAGTTTTCGACCTCATAGCTAAGGACGAGGAGAGACGATTTATTCTCAAGGTTCTCTATAACGTGGATACTCTTAAGCCCGTAACTGCATTCCAGATGATAAAGCTTTCAAGGCTGCTGAGGGCCAGTGCCACAATAATCGGTGAAAGGGCTGGTGGAGGAAAGCTTGAACATGGGGTGGTTTATTATCGCCACGGTGTACCTATATCATCGATAGAAACTTTCAGGGATTATCTTGAGGGAGACGAGCCCTATGTTTATTCCGGGCCCGGAGGATTCTATGTTCATATTGATGGCGAGGCAATAAAGAGGAAGAGAAGTGAGGTCAGGCTTTCAATAGGAAATATATCGTCTTACCTGGGCGTCTCAAGGCGTTCGGTATCGCTCTATGAAAACGGAAGTGCAGCCACTATAGATATTTTCTCCAAACTGCAGAACCTGTTAAAGGCGAATATAATATCACCAGTAGATCTGTTTACCATAGACAGCAAAATTAGCATTCCAGATGAAATAGTTACTGACGAATACCTTGTGCGTATACTCGATCTCTTCATAAATTTCGGTATAGAATCGCATCCGTTGCTCAAGACTCCTTTTGATGTAGTCGCCAGGGACGATCCGGTCTATACATTTCTGGTAAGCTTAATACAGGGATCAGATGATCTCCAGAAGGTGAGGATAGTTAAGAAGATAAGTGATGCGTTCAACGACGATGCCATATTCATCAGCAGGCACGATACACAGAAGGAAAAAATCGGTGGATGTGCGCTGTTCAATATCCGGGAACTTGAAGAGATAGGAACGAAGGAACGGTTTGTTAAAATAATCGAAAAAAGGGCAAAATGATCTCTGAGTTCACTTTAGACGGCAAAAAAATAGTTCTATTTGGAGGTATTAAAGGCCTGATACGGGATGGGGATAACCTGAGAAATACCCTTATAGAGGATAAGCCGGATATCATATACATAGTTCTAACGCAGGAACAGATAGACGGCCTGAAGGCTTTCATAAAAGATCCATTTGAAGTTTCGCTATCAGATTATGAGATATCTTACGGTCTGCATCTTTCTGTTTACGGAGAGGTCATGACCCCTCCGCCGATATACATAGAAGCGATAAAGTATTCAGAGGAAAATGAAGTTAAGATACTCCCTCTGGATGTCCCTGAGAACGAATTTCAAGAATATTATACGAAGAATGTAAAGACATTTGATCTCATTCACAACTCGCTGAGAAAAAAGAAAATCATCAAGATGGAATTTGGGGATAAATCACCGGAAGACTTTGTAGACAAATGGAATGCGGTAATGCAGAAGGTCAGGGGAATGCGCCTTGTGGATGAATACAGGCTCAGATACATAATAGGGGAGGTTAATGCTCTCATGGGTTCACTGGATAAAAATAATATATTCATCATCACCGAATACGAATTTTACAGAGATATAGAAAGGGAAATAAAAAAACATGCACATAACCTTAGAAGTGAATAAACTGTTATTTGTTGCCGGATCCATCTTTTTCGTATATTCGTATCTTAATACGTATGTTCACATGAGGTCCATTTTGTTAATATAGTGAGAATCTGTTATCTTCAAGCACGGTCGTACGTTAACATTTATAGGGTGTTTTCTGCACAACCGCACAAATCCTTCAGGATATTATTTCAGGAAAACGATGAACCGGAGTGAAAGTTTCTTTAAAGCGAAAACGAAAATGAGTATGTGATCATTGGATTAGAGTAAAACCCGGGCAGGATATGTCATGCTTAGAAGCATTCTTGAAATCATTTGAGGACGGAATAGAAGCATTTATATCGATGTGAGGAAGTTTAAGATCTTCTTGAAAAATGATAACTTCCAGAAGTGGATGTTAACGCGGTTAATGGAAACCACAACATTATCTGAAACCTCTGAAAAGAATGTATATTTCCCTTGATCTCTCACGTGATGATGGGGGTTTCGTTATTTTGTATTCTTTAAAATATGGAAGCCATTTATGTATGAACATATTCGTCATATCTCCCTGAAACTGTTTTACAACAACGTCCCCATTTCGCCCAAGAAGTGATATCGAAATTTTCATGACTCTTTCGCATATTTCATACGATATGCCGTGATCTCTGGAAGAATCGCCGCTTGTTTTTCCCATGGCATCAGAAAGTATTGTGTCGAATCCATCTTCACCGTTTGTTTCAAGCCATGATTTTAATTTCTCTATTATTGCATCGTTGAAAACATTCATTTTTATGAATGTAACACCATCAACCGGTTTCATGGGATCAATATCGACGGAAACTATCCTGTCGGTGTAATCCCTTATAACCTGCGACCAGCCTCCTGGAGAAGATCCTATCTCAAGAACCTTTGAATCTTTCCGCAGAATGTGAAATTTTCCATCCAAAAAAAGTAGTTTATAGGAGGCGCGGCTCCTATATTTTTCCTCCTTAGCCTTCCAGTAATAATTATCCCGCCTATCACTCATTTTAACCTATGATCTTTTTGTATTCCTGGGCGCTCATTGAAGGGCCTTCTTTGTCTACCTTTATTTTCACGAGCCAGCTTCCGTATGGATCTTTATTGACTTTTTCCGGAGTTTTTGATATCTCATCGTTTATCTCTATAACAGTTCCAGAGACGGGAGAATAAACATCTTCTGCAGATTTCACGGATTCTATCGTCAGCAGCTGCTTTCCAGCTTCTTTTTTTGATCCTACAGCCGGAAAATCTACAAAGACAATATCGGTCATCTGCGTCTGAGCATAATCTGTTATGCCTATTGTGGCAATTCCATTTTTAACGGAAAACCATTCGTGAGTTTTTGTATATTTTAAACCCTCTGGTACGTTAGACATAGATGTGTTATCTTTCATGGATTATTTAAGTTTGCGAATCAAAGGAGGATCGGAGTCATTATTTAAAAATTACCCTAATAAAATAATAAAAAATTCTGTTAATTGAGTTTTCATGTGAATAGGATCTCATGGCAGGATAATCCTTCTATATTTTTCTGCATTCCTGATCATTAATGAATTTAATTTCTTTCAAAATATAGATTGTGCTGATCCTTATATCGCTCCGTAAAGTGGTAAAACGCCACAATCGCTCTATTTTACGCACACAAAAGTCTATAGAGTCATAAAATTCAATATTTGTACTATTGGAAAAATATTTATTTGAATGGTTTATAGAGTCAAGGTTTGAATGGTGTCTGATTCTATAGGGGGCGAAAATTATTGCAGGAAATATCGGTTATAGTTGGATTGCAATTCGGGGATGAGGGAAAAGGAAAGATTACTGACTACTTAAGCGATAAATACGATGTAGTCGCAAGATTCAATGGGGGCACAAATGCAGGTCATACAGTTGTGACTCAGGATGGCGTTTTTAAATTTCATCTTGTCCCATCCGGATCGCTGAGAACAAAAATGGTGATCCTTGGAAATGGAATGGTAATAGACCCATTTGCACTCATCGATGAGATATCCAAGATAAGGGCCGTTAACAGGGATCTTACTGTTAAGGTAAGTTTTAATGCCCATATTGTCACAAAGATGCATAAAGTTCTTGACAACA
Organism: Thermoplasmataceae archaeon; assembly: GCA_031961205.1. Classification (GTDB taxonomy): domain Archaea; phylum Thermoplasmatota; class Thermoplasmata; order Thermoplasmatales; family Thermoplasmataceae; genus JAVRLS01. Next base: position 5,813 of record JAVRLS010000044.1, read on the forward strand.
TGGAGGAAAAGATGAGATCGTCCATGAGCATAGGCACCACAGCCCAGGGGATTGGTCCAACCTATGAGGACAAATACGCAAGGACTGGAATAAGGATGTTTGATCTCCTGGACTTATCAATACTGAAAGAAAAGATAGAATCAATATACGGCATGAAATCCAATCTGTTAAAAGATACTGAGTTCTCAGATAAAAATAGTAGGGTTTCAATGGCGGAAGAACTCCATGAGGCAGGATTGAAGCTTAAGGAATACATGGATTATACGGAAAATGTTATTTATGAAGCCTACTCCTCAGGAAAAAATATCCTTTTTGAAGGAGCGCAGGGTCTTCTACTTGATCCGGACTTTGGTTTTTACCCGTTCGTTACCTCATCAAATACCATATCCGCATCCGCTTTCACAGGAACCGGTTTTTCTTTAAGAAAGGTTAAAAAGATTATAGGCGTTGCAAAGGCTTATATATCAAAGGTCGGCGAGGGGCCGTTTGCCACAGAGATATTTGGGGATGAAGCCAAGAAATTGAGAGAAGCTGGAGGGGAATACGGGACAACAACCGGCCGTCCAAGGCGGGTTGGTTGGCTTGATCTTCCAATGCTTAAATATTCATTAACGCTTGATGATGTGGATCAAATAGCTCTGACAAAAGTTGATACACTCGGAATTATGGATGAGATAAAAGTCTGTGAGGCCTATGAAACAGATGGCAAGAAATCAAAATTTCCACCTAAGGACATAAGAACAGTTCAAAATTTTAAGCCTGTGTACAGATCATTTGAGCCATGGGGAGATATGGCTGATATTACCGGGAAAAAAGTTATCGAAAAATCAGATTTACCGGAAAAACTGATAAAATACATCGATTTCATAGAAAAGGAAACGGGCATACCCATATCGATAATATCCGCTGGAAAAGAAAGAAAAAGCACGGTGGAAATAATTAAATAATCTTTATTTTTAAATTAATCAATATATTCGCCGCCAGATGAGACTCAAATTCTTTGTGGTCGTCGTTTTTACTTATTTAAGTTTCATTATCTTTTTATAATTATACGTAATTCAGACCTGATAAAATATGGCAGTAAACGTGGGGGATAAAGCCCCTGATTTTGAAGCACCGGATGCATCGCTGAAAATGAAAAAGTTATCAGATTTTAAAGGACAGAAGACAGTTCTTGCTTTTTTCCCTGGAGCTTTTACAGCTGTATGCACAAAGGAAATGTGTACATTCAGGGATTCGATGATAAATTTCAACAAGATAAATGCCAAGGTAATCGGAATAAGTGTTGATTCGCCTTTCTCACTGGCCGAATTTGCAAAGCAGAACAAACTTCAATTTGATCTTTTGAGTGATTCTTCACGGGAAATTTCAAAAAAGTACGATGTGCTCCACAATAATTTCGTAGGCATAAAGGGCCTTACAGCATCCAAAAGATCCGTATTTGTCATTGATGGAAACGGAAATGTCAAATATAAATGGGTCAGCGAAGATCCGGGTAAAGAGCCTGACTATAAGGAAGTGGAAAAGCAACTGTCAGAACTGCATTGAAAACCTGAAAGGATATAACCGGCTTAATGATGTAACTTAAAAATCTAATATATTTTTCATTATAATTGTACAATCATTCATTCACAATACAGGATAATTCTTAAAACCTCATCCTCTTCGGTATTGTGTATTTTTCCGCATTGTTGTACTCGTATGTGTTGAAAGTTGCTCCGCATGAAGGGCATACATATCGCTTTACATCATAAATACCGAATTTCCACTCTTTAATTGGACTGCCGTTTATTTCTTTTCCGCATACCGGACACTTCATGGTTTACGATACGGGTTTAAATTTATATACTTTTTCTTTTACGAGACAGTCAAATCTTAGTTGAAATTCTCTCATTTCTGTTCGTGATAGCAGAATCATGAAATGTGTTTCCAGCATTATTTTCCGCGTGAATATACTGAACCAGGGCATCTCATAAATTTAACTGATGTCACAGAATATCAACGAAAATTTGACACCTATCTTTTACACCAATTTAAGCTTTTTATTATCGGGAAGCCTTTTCAAGAGAGGCGAAAACCGGCCCTTTC
>JAVRLS010000045.1:0-7888 GCA_031961205.1 Thermoplasmataceae archaeon
CCTGTGACCTCTTGTAGTATAATACAGAATTTTTTGAAAAGAATTTAACTGTGCTTCCAAAACGCAGCCCTGGTATAACTCCAGCCGGTATTAGTAAAAGCGAATAATAGGCATAATAATCGTGAGAACCTACGGAATAGACAAGGAATAATGTCAGCAGAACGTAGAGTACCGGAATACGCAGCACCCTTGATTTTTTGTACCGCCTTCCCTTTACTCCTGACCAGATCCTTCTGGCAACGATATATATAATAAGAACCAGCAACAATAATAAAGGTACTGTATTCAATTCTGCAGCCGCTGACACCTAGCATCATGGTATACTTTATATTAAAGTATATGTTTAAAGGCGAATCTTCAGAAAAATGCACTGCCGGAAGTTTCATTTTTGTTTCTCATCACGCTGATTCCTGAAACGGTATGCCCGGATGCAGTGTCAATCCAGAAATAAAACTCCAGAAAATTTTAGATGGCATATGCTTATAGTTTCGATCATCGTATGCCGTATAATCTCATTCTAGGAAATGAAAATGTATTACGATATATTTTGAAGGAATTCAGGCAATCCATGAAGATAATGGGAATGGATCAGGAATATATACAGAAACACACATCGGAGGATAATGGCGGTATAGAATCGTTCCACCGTTCACTGAAGACGTATTTCAATTGGTAAACGATATAAAAACATTCAATGATTCAAGGAAACTGATCGAATAAACATTCGTGGATTACAACACAGTAAGGTCGCATTTGTTCATTGATTATTTGATACCGGAAAAACTCTGAATATTAATGCGATCAAATTAAAATCAGGTACTGGGAACATCCGTAATTAAATATAAAAACAGAAATGAAGAGAGCCGAGCAAATTAAAGTCTGATCACTTGCTTGTATAGCAACACATCCGTAAAAGTGTTCCTAGGATATAAATAGAATGGGGCTGACCGGGTTTGAACCGGTGACCACCTGGTTATGAGCCAGGCGCTCTACCTAGCTGAGCTACAACCCCCTACGCCGCTGACCGGTCTCGAACCGATGACCGCTCGGTTAACAGCCGAGTGCTCTACCAACTGAGCTACAGCGGCACAAGTAATCCCGTAGTTTAAATCTCTTTTTAATCTTTTCTATACCTGTGCCTGATTCAGTAAAGGGACTTTATGGTATTGCTGACTTTCATAAAAAAATTTCTGTTATCCGGTTACCAAGTTATAAATAAAGCGAAAAAATAGGTGAATGTGAAAGTTAGTGATCTTGGCTATGATCAGATGTTCCTGAAACTTGTTGATGGAAATGATTTCGATCTTTATGATCATCAGGTAAGGGCAATTGAATATTTCAGGAAGGGAAAAAATGTGCTGGTGTCTGTTCCCACGGCCTCCGGAAAGACGCTTATAGCTTATTCCGCAATATATGAAACATACAGGAAGGGACTCAAATCCATTTATATCGTTCCGCTGAGATCGCTTGCAATGGAAAAATATGAGGAGATGTCAAGGCTCCGGGAGCTCGGAATGAGGGTTCGTTTATCCATAGGCAATTACGATGACGCACCGGATTTCATAAAGTATTACGACGTGATAGTAATGACATCGGAAAAAGCAGATTCGCTGCTCCACCATAATCCGGACATGCTTCAGGACATTGGCCTCATGGTGGTCGATGAAATTCACCTCATGGGTGACGAATCAAGAGGACCAACCCTGGAGACCATAATAACCTCATCAAAGATCATAAACCCGGGCACTTTGATCATGGCGCTATCAGCCACAGTGTCAAACGCTACTGATCTAGCAAAATGGCTTGATGCGAGCCTTGTTATTAGTGATTTCAGGCCTGTGCCCCTTCAAGTCGGAGTCCTGTACAAAGATTCGTTATATATGGATGAAAACCGTGAAAGGATTGGAAGTATAATTGATCTGATCAAAAAAACAGTTCAGGAAAACGGACAGGTTATAGTCTTTGTGAATTCAAGGAAAAGAAGCGAAGACTTTGCATCTGAACTGTCACACGTTTTCGACAGGACCGGTAACATCAGTATTGCCAGTGATGATTCCAACGTATATGATGGGGCCATAAATGAAATCGCACAGCATGGTGTTGCATTTCACCACGCGGGCCTCAGTAACGAACAGAGATCGTTCATTGAAAAAAATTTCAAGAATGGATCAATAAAGGTCATAGTTGCCACCCCCACGCTTGCAGCCGGTGTGAATCTTCCAGCAAGGATGGTTATAGTGAAGGACATAACCAGGTACACATCAGATGGCGTAGTGTATCTCCCGAATCTTGAGATAAGGCAGATGATTGGAAGAGCAGGCCGCCCCAGGTATGATAAATATGGTATAGGTGTTATATACGCAGCTTCCAGGAACAGCTTTGAGGTTGCACAGCAGTACATTCAGATGGATCCCGAGCCCATAAAATCTGGACTCGGGAGTGACAAACTTATTAGATTCAACGTACTGGCGGTTATAACGATGGGTATAGGAAACAACAGGGACAGCATTTACGACTTCTTCAGGAGGACATTCTATTACCAGCAGAATGGTGAGAATGGCCTGAAAGACAGGATCGACAGATCCCTGGAATTTCTGGTTGACAACGGATTCGTAAAGGGTAATGGAAATTTTTCAGCTACGCAGTTTGGAAGATACACCAGCGATCTTTACATTGACCCTGAAAGTGCCATGACCCTGAAAAGGTATTTTGATCAGAAGCATAGCACTGACCTTGCACTTTATTACATATCACTTTGCGGTGAGATGTTTCCGTTCAATTACCGTGAAAATGGCTGTGGATACGAGTTTCTCGAAGATATAGGTATGCCTGATGGGGATATTGATGCTGCAAAGACTGCATGCGTTCTCAGGGACTGGATAAGTGAGGTTTCAACAAACGGGTTATATGAAAAATACGGAATTTTCCCTGGAGATATGCAGTCAAGGGTATCAAACGCAGACTGGATATCTTATTCGCTTTCAAGGCTTTCAGCCCTTTTCAAGCCAGAAATAAGGCGCGATCTCGGCATCCTCAACATAAGAATACGTGAGGGAATAAAGCCAGAAATAATGGAACTTACCACGATACCCGGCATCGGGCGTGTAAGGGCAAGGAGGTTATACGATGCAGGCCTCAAGAGTATAGCAGAAATAGCGGCTTCAGATGAAAGCAGGATAACAAGGATTTATGGTTTCTCGCACGCCCTTGCATCTTCAGCTATAAGGAGGGCAAAAGCAATTGCCAGTCAAGAAGTACGTTCCGGCCAGGAAAGAATTGGCCCAGAGTAAAATAAAAGAACTTAAGGCGAAAGGGGAAATCGACAGGGATTACCGGATATGCAGCGATGATTCTTTCGTCTATATACCTGTAGTCGATTCCTACAGCGGTGAATTTATTTATAGAGATGGGAACGCAATAATGAAAAAGGAATCGGTCTCAGGTTCCTTTGACAGTATCGGAAGTATAGCCATTATTAAGAAAGATGATAGTATATTCGCCCGGAATCTGCTTGATTCCAGCAAAACGATAAAGAGCGTATATTATGATGCTGGAGTTGAGGGGGAAAAGCGGATAAGATCCCTTAAGCTTCTGGCCGGGGAGGATAATACAGTAACGATTTACAGGGAGAATGGCTGCGTTTTCAGGGTTGATGTATCAAAGGCCTATTTTTCCCCGAGGCTTGGAACTGAAAGGATGAAGCTTGCTATGGACGTAAAAGATGGGGAATTCATAATAGACATGTTTTCGGGCATAGGAACCATAAGCATAGAGATAGCCCGGTACAGGAATGCCAGGATAATATCCATGGATATAAACGAAGATGCTGTGAAACTCATGGATTACAATATAAAAATTAACACGCTGAAGGGTTCCATAACCCCATTATGCGGGGATTCGCAGAAGCTGGTTTCCAGATATAAAAATGCCGACAGGGTGATAATGAATAATCCTACAGGATCAAGCAGGTTCATCGAATCTGCAGTAGCATCCCTCAGGGAAGGAGGCATTATAAATTACTATGAAATTGCCACAAAAGATCAGATGACCGAAAGAGTGAATAGTTTTAAAAATTACGGGATATCGCTGCGATATATGAGAAAAGTTCACGGTTATTCAAGCACCGCATTCCTCTATTCTTCTGCCTTTATAAAGGAAAACCCCTGAAATGAACCGAATTGCTTATTTCAACCTTTTCATATAGCCTGATCTGATTTTTTCAGGCCATAGCGATCAATTTCTATCCGAACCGATCTTCTGGTATTCATGCGCCGGTGTATCATGGAGAAAAGAAAAAAATAGAAATAGTCATTTAAAATCTGATCGCAATGGGGAACAAAACAGGAGAATTAGATCTTAAATTTTTTATTGACACCGGTTTTGAAAAAAAAGTGTGCGAAAAATGCGGATCATATTTCTGGACAACTGATCCGCGGAGGAAAACATGCGGCGATACCCCGTGTGATGAATATACTTTCATAAAAAATTCTCCGGTTCCAAAGGAATATGAACTGGGAGAAATGAGATCACTTTTCATCCATTTCTTTGAAGAGAGGGGGCATAAGTTCCTGAAGCCCTATCCGGTTGTTCCCAGATGGAGGGAGGATGTGCTTCTTGTTAACGCTTCAATATACGATTTCCAGCCCCACGTTACTTCCGGAATAGTTAAACCGCCCGGGAACCCTATAGTTATGTCACAGCCGAGCATAAGGATGACCGACATCGATCTGGTAGGAATAACAGGAAGGCATCTGACAAGTTTTGAAATGCTCTGCCATGATGCCTTCAACAGCGATCATGAAAATGTATACTGGAAGGATGAAGCTGTTTCATACTGCTATGCTTTCCTGACCGAGGGGCTCCATATTGACGGAAAACTTGTATCGTTCAAGGAGAAGCCATGGTCCGGTGGCGGAAATGCCGGAAATGCGCTGGAGGTTTTCGTTGACGGCCTTGAGGTTGCAACGCTCGTTTTCATGGACATGAAAGAGGATCCGGCTGGGGATACTGAGATAGAGGGGATACGGTATTCAAAAATGCCCATGAGGATCGTTGACACCGGCTATGGCCTGGAAAGGCTTGTATGGTTATCCCAGGGGACGCCTACAGTTTATCAGGCCATATACCCGGAAATAATTAAAAAGATTATGGAAAATTCCGATGTCAAGGATTTTGATGAGAATTTCCTGATTGATGTTGTAAAGGCATCTGTCATGTTTGAGCCGTATGACGAGAAGCATGTGGTATCGATACTGAAAGCAAAATACCCGGATGCGGAGAAAAAATTTGATGAAATAAGGAAAATCAGGGACGTGTTTGTTATAGCGGATCATACAAGATCACTTATGCACATGTTCCAGGCCTATGTCATACCATCCAATGTTAAGGTTGGTTATCTTGCCAGGCTCCTGATAAGGCATGCCCTCAGGTATTCTGAAGACATAAACCTGAAGATCGGGATCAATGACCTGATAATGATGAATTATGAAGGCCTCAAGGATCTTGTCGGGAATTTTCCGGCAGAATTTTCCAAAAAAATGATCGAGATCGAGATTGAAAAGTACAGAGATCTCATGGTGCATGGAAAGGATGTTCTCAACAGGATGGTGAAAAGCAAAGGAAAGCTGGCAGTTGATGATCTTATCGTTCTTTATGATTCGCATGGAATGAATCCGGAAACCGTTGCATCGCTTCTTGAAAACCAGGGTATATCCGTGGACATACCACCGAATTTTCATGCCATGGTCATAGAAAAGCACGAAAAGGCTGAAGTTCGGAAGAATAAGGCGAATGTGTATCCGGATATAAAAACACGGCCCCTTTACTACGATGATTCGACAATGAGCGAATTCACGGGGCTCGTGATGTATTCGAAAAACAATGAAATAATACTGGACAAGACTGCGTTTTATCCTGAAGGCGGTGGCCAGCCCCCTGACTATGGTTATTTCCTCTACAGGGGAAACAGGATACAGGTACTTGATGTGCAGAAATACGGAAATGCAATTGTCCACAGGCTGGATTCTGATATTCCAGCAGGAATCAGGGTGGCCGGACACGTTGACATGGATCGCCGCAACAGGCTTATGGTGCACCACACATCAACGCATCTGCTTCTTGGCGTACTGAGGGAAGTTCTGGGAAGCCATGTCTGGCAGAACAGCGTACAGAAAGACATCAATGAATCCCGCCTGGACATAACGCATTACTCGCGCATTGATGATGAGACGGTAAGGAAGATAGAGAGAAGGTGCTTTGACCTGATAACTCAGGGACGTGATGTTCATGTCAGGAACATGGACTGGTACGAAGCAATTGGCACTTACGGCTTCCGCCTTTTCGAGGGTGGCGTACCCCTGACCCCGAAGGTCAGGGTTGTCGAAATAGACGGTGTCGACGCAGAGGGATGCGGTGGAACACACCTGAAGAATATTTCATCAATAGGAATCCTGAAAATTAAGAAGATTGAAAGCGTTCAGGAAAATATATACAGGATTACATTTTCTGCTGGCAGGCCCGCACTGGAACTTTTCCAGGATTCGTATTCAGAAATATCGGCTATTGCAGACAGCCTGAAAAAGAAACCCGGTGAAATAAAAGATTATGTTCAGGATATGCAGGCCGAGAACATTAAGATGAGAAAGGAAACTGAAGCCGGGAAGATCATGCTTCTTGAGAAGGATCTTGAGGAATCCCCGTATGTTTACGGTGGCGAGATCAGGATGATCCGTGTTTCCGGCGCCGGTGACGTCAAACTGATATCCAGGCTTGCCAACAGAATTAAGGCAGACGTACTGGTTGAGGCGAAGGAAGGAAATTCATACAGGTACATGATAATATCTGGAAAAGGCGATGCAGAAAGAATAGCAAGGGATGTGATCGGGGCCGAAGGTACCGGAAATAGCAGGTATTATGAAATTAAAGACGGAAAAAATATCCATGAAAAGTTAATAAGCTTCATTTCAGATAGCAAAAGCGTCAATGGTAAGTAAAGAGGATCAGGAAAGGATAATCGGGATAATTTCAAGATACTATGAGGTAAAATCATTCAAGGCCGATGATGAAGATATCGTCATATATACGGACGATATAAGCAGATATCCCCAGGAATATTTTTCAGTCCTCGTCAAGGACCTTGGAAAGTACAGGTACGTGGCGTTCACCCGCTCAAAGGACAGGATAATAGTAATAAAGGCCGTAAACAACGGCAGACGAAATTTTTTAAAAGCTCTAATGGGCCTGTTCACGGTCATAAGCCTTTTTTATGTGGGATACAGCTATGTTTTTTCATATTTTGGAACCGGCATATTCCTGACAATTCTATACACAACCGTTTCCTTTGTAATACCGGTCCTGATCATAATAGTGTCAAGGGAAGCCGGCCGTTACATAGCATTCAGGAGAAACAACATGAAGTATTCGCTCCCGGTACTCATACCGGACCCTATAGGCCTCGGCACCATGGGGATTATAAATAATTCAAATTCAGCCTATCCAAACAGGAAGGCCATGATAGAGGCCGCTTCTTTTTCGCTCATATTCGGTTTTTTTGCATCACTTGTTTTTGTTGCACTCGGCGATTACCTTTCATTCATGAATCCGCTGCCAGTGCAGGGGGCAAGGTCTCCGCTGATAGAGATCGGGAGTCCGATCATATTCCAGCTGATAATGAAGAATGTGATTCCATCAAACGGAATCCTTTATCCCACCGCGTATGCCGGATGGATAGGAATAATCGTAAACTCCTTCAATGCTCTCCCCCTTGGATACCTTGACGGCGGCCTGATCTCTTCGGCGTATCTCGGCAAAAACTCCGTTTATCTTTCATATGCATCCGTAATAGTCGTTATAGGAATGAGCATTATATACCCGCCATGGCTTGTGCTTC
>JAVRLS010000046.1:0-7861 GCA_031961205.1 Thermoplasmataceae archaeon
GGTTCCCGCTCAGGAACAACCTTTACACTGCACTATTCGCATTGTCAAGGGTAACCGGATGGCAGGCCCACTTCATCGAATACGACGAGGAGCAGCAGAGGCTTATCAGGCCGAGGGCAGTCTACAGGGGAGAAACTGGAAAGGAATACGTAAAGATGGAGGAAAGACGCGGGCCGTGGATAATGTCATGAAAGGATGAATAACACATTTACGGGATTCAGGTACCTTTTTTGAAAGGATATCCCTGGCGGACCGTGTAATTCAGGGCAGGTTCCGCCTTACCAAATTTTTTTTATTTCATATACCTGTATCGTTATCCGGGTTGGAAGATCTCACTTTATATTGCAAATAAACTGATTGCATATTAATGCAGTATGGATCGCAGAAGTGCTTTGAATTTGCAGCGATTACAGTTTATATCGTTTTTTCCGGGTATATCCTCTGAACTACAGATGATTCCGTCTATCCCATCCGGTCCTATCGGATGGCCTTTTATTATTTACGGGCTTAGAGCAATTCATATGCAATCATGATATGATCAACTTTTCGCTAAATTTTCTTCTGACGCCTCAGGATGCTTTATATATCGTTTTATTGCGGTTTTGCAGGCACGGTCAGTTCGTTTATTCCGTTTACTTCTGCTGGTAAGCAATGATCAAAAAAATGGTAACGATCGGATTTTGAATCCATAACATATAAATTCTTATTGTTCACTTTATACCATGAAATGAATCAATTTCTATGTGGTTATTTTGCCCCGCGGAGATTATTAGATTTGATGGCGGGACTCTATTTTTCTGTATAGCCATGCAAATTATTATCAGACATGCCATTTTTCTCTGTGAATATAAATGTACAGTGCGGCGACTTCCATCTTTATTGTTTCATAAACTGCCAGCTATGTCTTAAGTTATTTCTATTCCTGAACATATTGAGATTTAATTCGGATTTAAAGTGGGAAATACCAGAAAAGCATGTGATTTTAAAAAGCTTTATATAATGTAATAAACCTATATTGAAATATGGAAGTAAATAAATTCGTAGATGCGGAATATGCGTTAAAAAAGATAAAGGACGGGAGTACCATAGCTGTTTCTGGATTCAACCGTGCAATAGCCCCTGAATATCTACTGGATGAATTGTATAAAATGTACATATATACAGGCCATCCGAGGCATATATTTTTCGAATTTGAAACTACACCCGGAATACCCGGGACAGGTATCGACAAAATTGCAAGGGATCTGTATGAAAATGACGATCGTGAATTCATTTCCGGTATGCTTATTCCATTCACCGGTTTCTCGCCCCAGAGTGCGAAGCTAATCATGGATAACAGGATAGAAGGCTATATGTGGCCGATTGGAACCGCTTCATACTGGTTCAGGGAAGTTTCATGCAACCGCCCGGGGCTTATAACTAAGGTTGGGCTTGACATTTTCACTGACCCCAGGGATCCAAACTTTCACGGCGGCCTGATGAACGAACGCGCCAGAAAAGCAAAGAGGGCTTATGTTACGCTCATGGATATAGACGGGGAGGAATGGCTGATGTACAGGGCTCCGAAACCGGACGTATCAATGATACGCGGAACAACAGCAGATGAAATAGGCGATTTATCGGTGGACGAAGAGGGTGTCGTTACAACAATACTCAATATTGCACAGGCGGCCAAATCAATGCCCAAAAAGGGTTTTGTGATAGCGCAGGTCAAGAGGCTGACGAAATTCGGATCAAGATCACCCAAGCTGATAGAGGTGCCGGGGCCGCTGGTAGACTATATTGTAAAGGCCCCGCGTGGCGTTCAGTGGCAGAGCGGCACATATGAGTTCAATCCGGCAATCGTTGGTGAGGACTTCATACCGGATGCTGAGGAAATAATCAGGGAATCGACAAAGAATATGATAGATATAGAAGCTGTGATTGCGAGGAGAACGGCTATAGAACTCACAAAACTTATAAGGGCATACAACCGTGGCATAGTTATAAATCTTGGAATTGGAATACCAGTCTACATATCTGCAGTTGTAAACCGTGAAAATATGCAAAACCTCATAACAACAACCGTAGAGCCGGGCCCATGGGGAGGCGTCGCACTGGCCGGAAACGATTTCGGTGTCGCACTCTCTCCATATGCAATAATACCGATGCCGGATCAGTTCGCCAACTACGAAGGCGGAATAATAGATGCTGCATCGCTTGGCTTCATGCAGGTTGATCCACATGGAAACGTAAATGCATCGTATCTTCCCGGATCCATACTCACGGGCCCCGGCGGATTTCCAGTCATAACAAGGGGTTCCCCAAATGTATTCTTTGCAGGAAGGTTCACTGCCGGAAAGGCCGAATTGAAAGTCGAAGACAGAAAACTCAAGATAATCCAGGACGGGGATAAGATAAAATTCGTTAAAAACATCATTATGAAGGTTTTCAGTGCTAAGGAAGCCCTTAAACAGAAGCAGAACGTGATATTTGTAACGGAAAGGGCGGTGCTGCAGATAAAGAACGGCGGGCTTGAACTGACGGAAATTGCTCCTGGGATCGACATAGACAGGGATGTCCTTGAAAAGATGGAATTTAAGCCGAAAATTTCTGAGGATCTCCGGGAGATGGATAACATGATATTCAGCGTGAATGAAAGGATGAATTTACTCGAAGCAGTTAAGCCTGCAGTTGAGCTGTCAGAGGTGTCTAAATGATGCAAAAATATGATGTAAAGATAAGAAAAGCAAATGAGAACGATATAGATAATGTACTGTCGATACTGCTGAGGTTGAAGCGATTCAACTCTGAATTTGACTGTTTCTGCAGGGTATCGGAAAAAGATATGGAGGAGATAAGGAATTACGTGAAGAAGATCATAAATGACAGCGAGGGCCACATCATACTGATAGCTGAAGACCGTGATAAAACTGTCGGGATACTCATAGCTGATATACTTTATCGCATATACTATAATCCAAAGCACGAGGCGAGGATGCGCGACCTTTACGTCATGCCGGAGTACAGGCAGAAGGGGATCGCAAGCGATATGATCAGGGAACTCAAGAATATGGCCTCAGAGAAAGATGTGGGCCTTATATCGGCAGAATTTCCAGCATCGAATCCAATTGCGCAAATATTCTACAAACAGATCGGTTACCTGCGGCTGGTTTCAATTTACGGAAAGCCGGTCACAGAATAATTTTTAAGGGCGAAATCCACCATATTTTTTTTGATAATTTTTATTTATAACTTGATTCTGTTCCGTGATTAAGCATAAATATCCGCGCTTCCATTGCATTGATCGTATTGTATGCACATCTGCAGGGTTTATATACGCATATAATTCCTGCAGTTTCCGTATTTCCGCTGGTTTTCAAATTCTGGCCAGAAGGAAGAAGGAATAACGTGGCCCGGGGGATAAGGGCATATGAAATACATGAAAAGAGATTCCTTCGGCAATATTTTTATATTGATCCTTCAAATTGTAATACTGTGGCCTCCATCCGTTACAATGTGGGTGTTTTATCCGTTGAAATATCTCCGGAGAATCGTAGATATATCCTGAAAGAGCCCCAAATTGACGATAGTTTAAGGAAAGTTCTGAATGAGGCCGGAAACGTCATAAGGTCATCCGCCGCTAAAATCAGGTCCATGGATGATTTCAATTCAATTCTGTCGGATGTTTTCAGGAGAAACCGTGTCGACAGCAGCGCGGAAACCATAAGGTACACTATGACAAAGGAATACTCAGAATTTGGAAATGTATATCCTTTGACGCTTGATCCATCAATAACAGAGATAATATGCAACGGATACGGCGATCACATCATCGTTAAGCACGAAGAATACGGGTATTTAAGTACCGGCATAATTCTCAGCAGATCGGATGCGGATTCAATAGTGATAAAGCTGGCCCAGAACATGGGTAAAAGCATCTCCCTCGACAGCCCTGTTGTCTCAGGATACCATATTTCGGGATATTTTGTCCAGATTACATTCGGGGCCGATATATCCATCAAGGGTTCCACATTTGATTTGAAGCGTGAATTCGCATCAGGCAGGATCGTAGTGTTATCAAGGCCAATACCCGAAAAAATAGGAATATATTTTTCCCGCCTTGTGTCAACGAGAAGATCGGCCATTGTTATCGGCGGCGGATGCCCAAATAAGCAACGCATATTGAAAGTTATCCTGGATTTCATTCCATCTCCAATGAAGGTCGTGTTAATATCGGAATCGCAGGAATACTACGGTTCGGGTGGAAACCGTCTTGTCCTGTCGCCACAGGAGGAAACGATATTCAACAGGATGATCAGCAGGGAAATGCTTGTGGAAACTGCCATGCGGCAGCGCCCGGATTACATTTTCATAGACAGCCTGAGCGAGGGTAGTATTGATTCCCTGATACAGTCCATTATGACAGGCCACGCCACATATTCCACCATGAACGCCGATGATCTGCGGACATACGTTTCAAAGATGTCAGAGGGAAGAAATGGAATTACAAGGAACATGATAAGTGCTGTCGATGCAGTTATAAAATTTTCATGCGAAACAGGTCGCGTAACGGAGATTTACGAGTATGAAAGTTCTGAAAATGACCAGGCGAATTACAACAAAGTATTCCATTACGATCAGTATTCTGGCAAGTACATTTATAGCGGATACAGCAGGATAATGCCTCCTGGAACTGAACGGATAATGCAGGAAGCTGGAAGTACCTTCATGCCTGCCGGGCAATATAAACGGGGTGATAGCAATCGAAGATAGCAGCCATCTGATACTGGCTATAGCAAAATATCCGGAGCGAATAATAAGATCCATAATACCGGCATCTGAAGAAAAGAAATATGACGATTACCTCATAAAGTCAAGGATAAATGTCAGCAGCATCTCTTACATCTCATTTGCCGTAACTGTTTCCATACTGTTCTTCGTTGTCTTCGCCTTAGCTTCCGCAGTTTCATATATGGTTGAAAGAAGATATTTCCTCATAATTTCGGCCTTTGCATTCCTTGCGTTCTCCGTTGCGCTTTACGTTTCATTCAGTTATCCGGAGATACGTATAGGCGAGATAAAGAGGGATGTGGAAAAAAATTTCTCAGCATTTGTCACATCCATGTACGCACTTTCGGCATCCGGCATGCCTGTAAATGCAATACTGGAAGAAATATCAAAAAATGATGCTTTTGGAGAGATAGCTCAGGAGCTTCGAAGGGTCATGGTCAGGACGGATATCTTTGGAGTCGATCTCATAAGGGCCCTTGAAGTATCGGAGAAAGAAACACCATCAAAGCTGATTGCTTCTATCTTCACCGGGATAAGAATATCACTCGTATCGAATATAGACATAGCCTCATTCCTCAAGGAGAAGGCAGATTATTACCAGAAAGTATCTGATTCCAGAATGAAAATATCCCTTGACACGCTTGGCATAGCCACAGAAAGCTTTGTTGCCGTAGTTATAGCTTTCCCTATCCTGCTCTACATAACGGTCTCAATCGTATCCCTGAAGAACCGGAATGCGGAATTCTTTATAATTTCAATGGCAATGACAGTGATATTTTTCATGGTCTTCTACTTCGTTTTCAGGAAGATGGCGGGTGGTGTCCAGTGAAACCTTACTATTCGATTGCCATTGCAATAATCGCAGCAATAGTCTATTTCGTATTCAGGAATCCGGTATCAGCGCTTGCAATTGCTGCAGCCGTGCCGATGGTTTATATCGGCGGACTTTACAGGGAAAATGCGATAATAAACGAGCAGAAGGACAGAAAAGTTTCGGATCTTTTACGGAACCTTTCGAGCTTCACTTCATACGGACTATCCCTTGCCAGCGCTTTCGGATACGTTGCATCCGAAGATTATGGAAGGCTTACCACGGAGGTTAAGAATGCTGAAAAGCTTTACAGGAACGGGAATACGACGGATCAGGTGTCGGATTACCTTCTCGAATCATCATCGAAGGAAATGAAGAGATCTGCAACTGTAATAAAAAATACCGAGAAAACAGGAAAAATAAGCGATCCCCTCAATTACATGTCATTCTACGAAAATAATATGGGATCTAACCTTGAAAACAGGGTTTCAACAACATCCGGCTACATCAATATGCTCATAATATCGTATATGATATTCCTTTTCGTTATAATTATAGTCGATTATTACTTTATTTCCGGATCGATCGATTCCGGTTTCATATATTATGTAT
Source organism: Thermoplasmataceae archaeon (assembly GCA_031961205.1). Taxonomy (GTDB): domain Archaea; phylum Thermoplasmatota; class Thermoplasmata; order Thermoplasmatales; family Thermoplasmataceae; genus JAVRLS01. The sequence continues at coordinate 6,197 of JAVRLS010000046.1, forward strand.
CGTATATACTGATATTCCAGGGCATCCTGACGGGCATAGTTTCCGGGATCATCCGGTTCTCATCCATACTTCCCGGCCTCTACTATTCCGGGATTTTGCTGTTTGCCTCGGTTTTCCTGCTCACGCTGATGGGTGCGTTATGATCGGCAAACAAAGTATCTACAGGGTATCCGAAAGATTCGATGACGAAACCGTCCGGAGATCGGAAGAATTTATGCGACTATCCTATAAATACGATGTCGACGAATACTGCAGGGTCATGGGAATCGCCGGAGATATGATGAATCGCATCAAAATTTATATGGATTATAAAATAAATGGCTTCGGGAAGATCACACCGATTCTTGATGATTACCGTATAGAAGATATAACGGTGATACCCGATAGCTGCGTTTATGTTTATAACAGGGAATACGGCTATATGAAAACCGATCTTTACCTTTCCGGCAGTGAAGTCAGGGAACTTGTTAAGTACACCGTTCAACGCGCCGGGAAGACGGTATCGGAATTCAACCCGGTAGTTGATTTCACGTTCCGCAATTTCAGGGTGCAGGCCATATACGAGAATGTGGGCAAGCCATCCCTTTCAATACGCAGGCTAAATCCAGTTCCACTTTCTCCTGCCGACCTGATCAGGAATGGTACGGTGGACAGCGAAATCATGGCCTATATCTGGGAAATTATAGAATACGGATCGAACATAATCGTAACCGGTACGACTGCAGCCGGGAAGACAACATTCCTGAATGCGATCATGTCGTTCATACCGGAATCGTTCCGTATCGTTACCATAGAGGATACAGACGAACTCAGCATCATTAACAGCAACGCATTGACATTGAAGACAAGGCTATCTGCATTTGCCGGGGGCCGGGAGATAAGCTTCGAGTACCTGTCAGGCTATGCGATTCGCATGAATCCAGGCTATATAATATACGGGGAGCTGAGGGGCACGGGAATCAGGAATTACCTGGATGCCGTGACAGGTGGAATACCGTCAATGTCGACAGTGCATTCCTCAGGGGCCCCTGATCTCATAAAGAGGATGCAATCGCCACCTGTTCAGGCGTCTCCGGCCGATATACTGTCAATGGATGCCATAATTGAGGTGAAATTCGATGAAAAGCGTTATGTAAAGCGTGTATCGGAGGTTTTCAATGAGAATGGCATATCAGTCAACAATATATACGATACGGGAAAATCCGGATACGAAAATTCAGGTTACAGCTACCTTATAAAGCGCCTGGCAAGAAAGACCGGAAAGAGTGAAAATGCCCTGATGGATGAAATAGCTGATAAGAAGAGATTCCTTGATGGCATAGATGAAAATATTGATTACGCCGGCTTTTACAATTCCCTGTGCGAATTCCAGAAATCACGGGGATTCTAATTTTTCGTCCGGTTTCAAAAGGATATTCATGATAATCGGTGTGTACACGGTCTGGAGTATGATCGAAAACAGGACAACGAACAGCACGCTTATGCTGATCAGGGGGCCCCATGTCTCCAGAACCGGGATATGATATTCCGTTCCTATCACATATGGAATTGTTGAGAGCACTATCGGGACAACTCCCCTTGGGCCTACAAGCGAAAGGAAGCCAACGAAACCGTAATATCCCCTGCCCTTTGTCCTCTTTGCATCGGCTGCGATTATGCTCGGAA